>NZ_NHBI01000003.1:0-150367 GCF_002167505.1 Sulfitobacter sp. TMED3
AGAAACAGGCTCATCGTGCTGCGCATCAGGACCAGCGACGGGGTCAATGTCAGCGAGACGGCCATGGAAAACAGGGCCAGCGCCTCTAGCCCCAGAAGACGCCCGACGATGGCGCGTTCGCCATTGAACACCAGAAACATCACCGCGCCGCTTGCCATGAGGGGCCAGCCGAACTGCATGCTTTGGACCATAACGGTCCGATCAAACTGCAGACGATAAGGGCGTTTCGCAACTGCATGAGACACGAACGTGCCCAGCGCCATATGCACCAACACGGCAAAAAGCATGATGCGGAAGTCATCGAACATCCGCGATAGGGGTAGCAGCGCGGTCACCGATCCCAGCGGCGGCAGCAGCGCGATCCATATTGCGGCGCGATGTTTGTGGTGGCGGGTCTGGCGATAGACGTCCAGATGCATCGCCCCCTGTAACAGCGGCACCACAGAGATCAACTGAAACGCCCATGTCAGCTGCAACACCCCAAAGGCACGCGCCAGAAGCGGCGCGAGAAGGAACAGCGCCGCCGCCCCGATCACGCCACGTATCAGCGCCACACCATGCAGCGCGCTATGNAAATCCGCNTCATCCCCCTTGGGCGCATTGACGATCTGTTGTTGAAAGCCAAGCGCGGTCAGCATCTCTATCATGGCAAGCGCGAGCACGAGGCTTGTGCCGATCCCGAAATCTTCGAGGCTAATCAGGCGCGACACCACCACCGTGCGCAGCAGCAAGATCGCGGCGGCGCAGGCGTTGCAGGACAGCAGAAAGCCAAAGGACCGGATCACGGGCTACCCCCTGTCGCGCATCTGATGTCAGGGCAGGTCAATGCGGTTCCACCGGTGCAAAAGCCGTTCGGGGTCATGGCCCCGCAGCAGCGACAGCATCCGTCGCGCGCGGTAAAGCCGGATAGACGTCAGCCCGATCAACGCCATCAGACGGTTGCGCGCGCCCTTGATGCGGGGACTGGTCGCGACCTCTGCCACAGCGCAGAGCGGAGACGGAACGAGCAGCAGCGCCTTTATCGCCCACCGGATCCGGCCGCCAAGGCCGGTACAGCGCGCCCAGTCATGGGCAAGCTGCCTGTCCCATTTCAGCCGCAGGCCCGTCGCCGTATGCGGCGGGTGATAGACAAGCAGATCGGCGGCGAAGCCTATGCGATATCCGGCAAAGGTGGCGCGCTGGCCCCAGTCACGGTCCTCGGCATGGTGGAGGCCCTTGAACGGGCCGACCGCGTCGAACACCTTGCGATGCACGATCAGATTGCCCGTCCCCGTGAACCCCTGCTGCGCGATGTAGCGGTCCATCCGATAAGCAAAAATCGCTTGATATGCGGTCGCGGGATCAAGTCTGCGCCCATTACGTTCGATACAGACATCACCGCCAAGGATCGTATGGGGATCGCGCGCCATATGCGCGGCAATATGCGCCAGCCAATGCGCGTCGGGCAGGCAATCGGCGTCGAGAAAGGCAAGCACATCGCCCTGTGCCCGCGCCGCGCCAAGGTTACGTGCGGGGCCGGGGCCGGGGATCGGCTGATGGATCAGGGATACCCATGGGTAATCGTTAACAACTCCTTGCGGTGACCGGGCGGAGCCATTGTCGACGACGATCACCTCGACCGGCTTGCATGTGCCCGCATCCAGCGCGGCAAGGCAACGCGCAAGGGCCTTGTGTTGGTTGAGATGGGGGATCACGACAGTGATTCCGGGTGGGGCGGACGGTGTGTTCATCCCCTCTTAAGACGGGAAGATGGTAAAGATTTCGCTAACGTCGAGGTCTCAGGAGCCGCGGAACCCCCGGCGCAGCTGGCTGCTGATAGGCTCTGCCAGATAACTCAACACGGTTCTGTCTTTGGTCTTCAAAAACGCCTCGATCGGCATACCGGGGACCAAACGGACGGAGGCTGGCAGACGGTCCAGCTCGGTACGGGGGATATCCAGAATGACCCGATAGAAGCTGTCGCCATTGCGCGGGTCCACCACCACTTGCGGAGAGATGCTGTAAACGCTGCCGGTCAGTTTCGGGGTCGTGTGCGGGTCAAAGGCGGTGAGCACGAGGGTGGCGGGCTGATCATAGCGTACCAGATTGATCGAGCGCGGATCGACCTGCACCTCGAATTCGAACTTTGATTGCTGCGGCACGATATCCATCAAGGTCGCACCCGCCCCGACAACCGCGCCAACGGTCGTGGCGCGCAGTTCATGCACCATCCCGTCGACGGGGGCCCGAATGGCAATACGGTCAAGCTGCGCTTGGCGGGTGAGGATCGACAGGGTCAGTTCCTGAACTTCGGCAGTGACCTCGCGCAGTTGCAGCGCGACCTGTTCCTGAAACCGGCGATCGGCTTGCAGGCTTTCCAACCGAAGCGTCCAACGTTGGTGGATCAACCGTGCCAGATCCGCCCGCCGCGCGGCAAGGTCACCGCGCAAACCGGCCCGCGTGGACTGTAGTTGCGACAAACGGACCTGCGGGGCCAGCCCCTTTTCAACCAAGCGCGTGAGGCTGCGCAGCTCTGTCGTGAGGATGGCAAGTTGTTGTTCCAGCGCAGAGATTTGACCGTTAAGGCCCGTGGCCTGGGTTTCGACATCGGCAAGATCACTGGCCATGCGGGCGCGCATCCCCGCGCGCATCTGGGCCCGCGCCTCGAATATCGCGGCCTGCCCTGCCTGCGCTTGCGTCATATCCAGCGCGCCGATTTTTGCTGGCAGATCAATGGCATCGAAACGGGGGGCGGGGCTTTCGTCACGCTCTGCCTCCAGACGGGCGCGCAGGCCCGCTGCCTCGGCCAGACGGGCGCGCGCCATGCGCAGGTCAATCTGCAAGATCGTGGCATCAAATCGCGCCAAGACCTGCCCCGCCTTGACGATATCCCCGTTCTGGACCGGCAATTCCGCCAATACGCCGCCATCCACCGTCTGGATCACCTTGGGCTTGCCCGCCACATCGATCTGCCCCGTCGCGATCACCGCCCCCGAAATCTGTGTTGTCGCGGCCCATCCCCCAAGCAGCGCAAACAAGCAGAACATCGCAGCCATCGCAGCACCGGTAATGTGCCAAAGGCCGGTCTTGGGCTCAGGGGGGGCATGATGTGGCACGGAAAGCTCCTTTGGTTGATGAACCCGGCGGGGATGCTGGGNGTGCATTCACCTTCGACAGAGGCTTGAGGCGCTGCGGCGGCATTCNTGCGGCGGAATTGAGGCGCGGAGTCTGCANGGCGGCGCGGTACAGGGTCAGGGGNGCCCTGTNGCCNGATGGGTTTAAACCNAGCANGAGNTCAGCCCCGAGGGGGGAGAGACGGATAAACTCGCTTATTTTCAGTCGACTAGGNCAAAACCTCTGCGGTCAACCTTCNGCAAGCCCCCCCTATGACCGCTGCAAGTTCACGCCGCTTTTACCGTGCACTTCGGTCACATCTCTAAATACCCGGCATTTTAGACCATTTGATCACATCGCGGCGCATACGCCCTGCCCCCGCGTTTCCACGCTGTGCGCTTGGCGTTGATCCTTACCAGACTGTGTATTGTTTCGATCAAAAGCATAGAAACATGGCCACATTGTTTTTGTTTCCGGTCAAAGTGACGCCACATTGTCCCCGTACCCACAACAATACACAGGACGCGGGCCACAGGCCTGCCACCGGTTCAAAGATGTTGAGGGCTGTAACAATGGCAACCAGATTTAACGTTTTCTACCTTGGGAATGTCGNTCGTATCGATACGACCGAGGGAAACCAGATCAGCGAAAACGCACGCTCGCTGGAGGGGGAAACCTTTGGGGGTGCCAACAGCCCGCTTTACAACAACNTCAAATCCTTCTCTCCGGGGGCGCGGGGGTATGGAAATACGGCACGCGGCACATACTCTACTGATAACAGTGGGGAAAACGGGTCTGANACCTTCCGCATCGACGATGGCAACAGCCAGAACTTTGACGCCATTGCCTCCTATGCCGCGACGCTGACCTACGCCGACGGTTCCCAGGCGACCGTAACGGCGATTGTCTTCCAATCCACCAACGGCGACCTGTTTCTTGCGCCGGCTGCCAGCTCCTCCGATTACCAATCCGCGCTTGAGGCGGGGCCGATTGAATCCATCACGTTCAACACTGTCTCTTCAGACGAGTCGATGATGTACGCCAGCCGGGTCGATGCTGACTATGTGGCGCCAGATGGCACCGTTGATGGGACGTCGGGAGACGATTCCATGCGTGTGGGATCGACCGACGCGCAAGCGGATGAGGTGGACAACAGCGGCAACGTGGTGAAGCTGGGCGCGGGCAACGACAAAATCTCGGCCGGGTCGGGCGATGACACGATTTTGGGCGGCGCGGGAAATGACTATATCGCAGGCAATGACGGCGACGACCGCATCCACGGCGATGCCGACACCACCGAAGAAACGACGTTTTCCTGGGCCAACCAGAATATCGAGGACGGCGTTAGCGTCACGGGTGGCATCACCGGGGTCACCTCGTCGGGCAATATCCAGGTCACGATGTCGGTGGATCAGGGGGAGAACTTCCGCTCTGCCACGATGGAGCGGAACGACCCGTTGTATGACTACAACGAACTAAGCGACAGTTCGTCGATCCGTATCCTTGGCGGTGCGGCGGGGTCGGACCCGAATACCGCGAAGATGAGCATCGACTTCTCGTCGCTGGACAGCGGCGTGTCGGATGAGGTGAGCAATGTCACCTTCGGTATTTTCGACATCGATCAGGCCTATGGCTTCGTGGATGAAGTCATCGTGCGCGCCTATGACGCCGACGGCAATCTTATCCCTGTCGATCTGACGGCGGGCAATAGCGATACGCTGGACGTGAACGACGAAACCGGCCGTGCCATCAGCACGGATGCGGGGCGCGGCACGACCAATGCCAAGACGGGTTTCCTGCAGGTCGATATCGCGGGCCCCGTTTCGCGGATCGAGATCGAGTATAACAACCACGACCCCGATGATACCGGCCACGCGATCCGTGTTGGCGACCTCAAGATGTCGACCATCAGCGCGACCGATGCGGGGGATGATACGCTGGACGGTGGGGCTGGCAACGATACGATCTATGGCGACGGTGGGGATGATAGCCTTTCTGGTGGCGCGGACAATGACAGCCTGTCCGGCGGCAGCGGTGACGACCGGATCGAGGGTGGCACGGGCCACGATACGATCGCGGGCGGCACTGGCAATGATGCCATGTCAGGCGGGGATGACGCCGATCTGTTTGTCATGGAAGATGATTTCGGCGCCGATAAAATCGCCGGTGGCGAAGGCGGCAAGGACTATGATGTCGTTACCTTCGACGCGCTGAGCAACGGTGTCTCTGTCACCTATACCGGCGCAGAGGCGGGCACCGCGACCGAAGGCCCCAACAGCGTTTCCTTCACCGAGATTGAAAAACTGGTTCTGACCAATTCATCGGATTATGTGGATGCCAGCATTGGCGGTGTCGCGGTTGATACCGGTGCAGGCGATGACACGATCAAGGTTGGTGATGGTGCCTATGACATCGACGCCGGGACGGGCGACGACCGGATCATCCGCGAGACGGGCACCACAGCGGACGACGCGAACTCCGTCATCGACGCGGGCGATGGCATCGATACCTATGTCGCAGGCAGCGGGCTGGGGGCGGACCACACCGTCGATCTTGCCGCCAGCCGGCTGGACCACGCAGGGAGCGACCGTGGCGATCTGCTGAACTTTGAAAACGTCGCGCTCGAGAACTCTGCCGCGTCGGTCAAGGGCGACAGCAAAGACAACACCATCACCGCGCGCGGGACACAGGACAACAGCTTGTCCGGCGGCGACGGCGATGATTCAATCGACGGCGGCGGTGGCAATGACAATCTGCATGGCGACGCGGGCCGCGATACCCTGATCGGGGGCGACGGCAATGATACGCTGGACGGCGGCCAAGGCGACGACCAGCTGACAGGCGGCGACGGCGATGACGTATTTGTCTACTCCGGCGGTCACGACACGATCACCGATTTCAACACGGGCAACACCGGCCCGCTGGATGACGACGACACCACCAATAATGATTTCATTGATCTAAGCGGCTATTACGACAAGATCTTCGATCTGCGTGCTGACTATGAAGACAATGGCATTCTGGATCAGTCCAACTTCGAGACCACGGATTACACCTATAATTCCAAGTTCGAGGATGGGTCGCTCAAGTTCATCGGCGTGCAGGCGCAGCACTTTACCTATGACAACACCGGCGTTGTCTGCTTTGGCAAAGGCACCGCCATCCGCACCCCGCGCGGGGATGTCTTGGTCGAAGACCTGCGTGTCGGCGATCTTGTCACCACAATGGACAACGGCCCGCAGAAAATCCGCTGGATCAACACGCGGTCTTACGATGCCGGACAAATGCAAAAGGGATCACATCTGCACCCCGTGCTGATCAAACGTGGCACTTTCGGTGCCGAACGGGATCTCTTGGTCTCGCAGCAACATGGTGTTTTGGTCGGCCAGAGCGGTGATAGCTTTGCCCGCGCCAAACATCTTGCCGACGCGGCCAAAGGCGTGCGCATCGCCAAGGGCAAGAAATCGGTCACCTACGTTCACCTGATGTTCGACGACCATCAGGTGATCTTTGCCGAGAACGTCCCATCGGAAAGCTTCTACCCCGGCCCGATGGCGCTGTCGCAGATGAGCAAACCGCATCGCGCGGCATTCTCCAAGGTACTGCCCGCCTTGGGCACAGGGCGCGTCAGCCGCGAAGAAGTTGCCAAGGTCTATGGCCCCACAGCACGCGTGTTCCTGAAAAAGAAACAGGTGTTGAACCGGCACGGCGCGCCTGCGCGCGGCAAGGGCAAGGCCCCCTCGCGCCTGATCCTGCAAGCAAGCGCTGATCTGGCCCGGCAACAGGCGAGCAAGGCAATTCGGACCCGTAACACAGTGACAACGGCAGAGGCCCGCGCCTGACCCTAAAGCGCGGTATCGTCACTGCATCGTAGGCTGTATCGCACAAAAAAGGCGGGCGCATTTCTGCACCCGCCCGCAAAACCCTGAAGGGTTAAGTCTTATTTGTCGCCTGGCAGACCAGCAGCGGCCTCACCTACGGTGGCGTCAAGGTTCTGGTTACATACAACCATGAACTGTTCCATCGCGGCTTCGTCCATTGGCTCCGCTGTCATGTTGGATTCAGCAGTGTTACCACCGGTGTCTTCCACAGCTTTCAGGTCACCTTCCAGCGAACCTTCTTCAGGCTCATCGTCGGTCGCTTCGGCTGCTGTTACAGTAGTGGTGGTGGTTGTATCACCTGTGTCACGGCCAGAGTTGCCCATGGAACCGCCGTTGTCACCATCATCGATCTCTGCGATCGCAGCGGAAGCCACCATCATCTGATCGTCTTTCGACAGTTCGTTGAACTCGGCGCAGGTCATCGAGGTGTCAGCATGTGCGGCAGCAAATGCTGGTGCGGATACGGTACCCATAAGGGCGGCAATAGCGAGTGTCTTAAATGTGTTGGTCATCGTTAAGCTCCTAAATTCTCGTTTCTGCATACCCAACCCCGTGCAGCGCGAATTGGTTCCCCTGCCCCAAAACTAATCGCTTCACCAAAAAGAGAGCGACGGGTAACCCGCTCGCCTTAAAAAGGTTTTTCTGCGCTGGACGCTGTTGATTTGCGCGCCTACCTTCGGCCGCATGATCCGGTACACGCTCAAACGTTTGCTTTCGCTCTGTATCAGCCTGGCTGTTGCGTCGCTGGTGATCTTTACCGTCATCGAAGTTGCCCCCGGTGACCCGGCCTCTTTTATGCTGGGGATGAATGCGCAGCCTGAAACGCTTGCTGCTTTGCGCAGTGAACTTGGGCTCGATGCATCGAAACCGGCGCGCTATCTGGCTTGGGTCGGCGGGCTGCTGCAGGGGGATTTCGGCACCTCCTATACCTACCGCACCCCCGTGTCCGAGATGATCGCCGCGCGGCTTTGGGTGTCCCTGCCACTGGCGCTATACGCGCTTGGGCTGTCCACGCTGATCGCCTTTCCCGCGGGGATCTATGCGGCGGCGCGGCGTGGCAAAGCCGGTGATATGGGGGTCATGGGGGCCACACAACTGGGGGTCGCGGTGCCCAATTTCTGGTTCGCGATGATCCTTGTGCTGATATTCGCCATCAACCTGCGCTGGTTCGCCGCTGGCGGTTTTGTCGGCTGGGATCAGGGTGTGCTGACGGGGCTGCACGCCCTTACCCTGCCCGCCATCGCACTGGCCCTGCCCCAGGCGGCCATTCTGGCGCGGGTCATGCGGTCAGCGCTGCTGGATGTCTTGGGCGAAGACTATATGCGCAGCGCCCGCGCCAAAGGGCTGACCGAAAGACAAGCGCTGTGGCGGCACGGGTTACGCAATGCGCTGATCCCTGTGCTGACGATCATCGGGCTGCAATTTTCGTTCCTGCTGGCGGGGTCGATCATCATCGAACAGGTGTTCTATCTGCCGGGGCTTGGACGGCTGGTGTTTCAATCCATTTCGGCGCGGGATCTGATCGTGGTGGAATCCGTGGTCATGCTGCTGGTCTTTTCGGTCATTGTGGTGAACTTCCTTGTGGATCTGGCCTATGCGGCGGTTGACCCGCGTCTGAGGGCGCGCGCATGAACCGGAACCTGATCCTTGGCGCGCTGCTGACCTCGGTCTTTCTGCTGTCCGCGCTTGTATCCTTTGTCTGGACGCCGTTTTCCCATACGGCGATGGATATCCCGAACAAGCTGCAAGGGGTCGGCGGTGCGCATCTGCTGGGTACCGATCACTTTGGCCGCGACATCCTGAGCATGATCATGGTCGGCGCGCGCACNTCTATCGCCGTGGCNCTGGTGGCGGTGGGNATCGGCATGGGCCTTGGCGTGCCGCTTGGNCTGTGGGCGGCAGCCAAACGCGGGTCGCTGGTGGACGAGATCATCATGCGCGGCAACGATCTGGTCTTTGCNTTCCCCTCGCTGGTGATCGCNATCCTGATCACGGCGATCTTCGGGGCCAGCGCGGTGAACGCGATCATCGCCATCGGCATCTTCAACATTCCCGTCTTTGCGCGCATCACCCGCGGTGCCGCGCTTAGCCTGTGGGAGCGNGAGTTCATCCTCGCCGCGCGGGTCGCTGGTAAATCGGCGGCGCGGATCTCGGTCGAACATATCCTGCCCAATGTGACCAATCTGTTGATCGTGCAGGGGACGATCCAGTTCAGCCTCGGCATTCTGGCCGAGGCAGGGCTGTCCTATGTCGGGCTGGGCGCGCAGCCGCCGACGCCCTCCTGGGGCCGGATGCTGGCAGATGCGCAAACCATGGTCAGCATCGCACCGCATATGGCGCTGGTGCCGGGGTTCGCGATCATCCTGACGGTGCTGGGGNTGAACCTGATGGGCGACGGGCTGCGCGATGCGCTGGACCCNCGGTTGCGGGTGCGCCGGATATGAGCTTGCTCAGCATCACCAACCTGTCGGTGGCGATCCACCGGTTCAATATCCTGCAGGGCGTGACCCTCTNTGTCGACGCCGGAGAGATCGTGGCCGTCACCGGCGAAAGCGGGTCGGGCAAATCCATGACCGCGCTGGCGGCGATGCANCTGCTGCCCAAGGGGACGCAGGCGCGCGGTNATATCATGCTGGGCGATCAAGATCTGCTGGCCCTGCCCGAAGCCGAGCTTTGCGCGATCCGCGGCAATGACATCGGCATGGTGTTTCAGGAACCGATGACGGCGCTGAACCCGGTGCAGACCATCGGCCATCAAGTGGCGGAAACCATCCGTATCCACGACAAAACCGTGTCACGTCACGCCGCGGCCCGCCAAGCCGCCGAAACGCTGGAACGGGTCGGCCTGCCAAATGACCGCTTCCCCCTGTCCCGCTACCCGCACGAGCTGTCNGGCGGNCAACGCCAACGGGTGGTGATCGCGATGGCNATNGCNCTGCGGCCGCGCTTGCTGATCGCCGATGAACCGACCACCGCGCTGGATGTCACGACGCAGGCNCAGATCCTTGATCTGCTGAAATCGCTGGCGCGGGANGACGGGATGGGGCTGCTGATGATCACCCATGATCTGGCGGTGGTCGCCGATATGGCCGACCGCATCATCGTCATGCGCAAGGGAGAGATCGTCGAACAGGGGCACACACANNCCCTGNTGCANACCATGCNCCACCCCTATACGCGGATGCTGTTTGCCGCCTCGACCCATGCGGTCGCCCTGCCTGCCGCCCCNCCNCCNCAACCGCTGCTGAAGGTGGAAAACGTGAGCCGCGATTANGNNCTGCCNCGCAAGACGCTNTTCGGCAAACCGGGTCGGTTCCGCGCCGTCGATAACGTGTCCTTCACCCTGCAACGGGGGGAACGCCTTGGCCTCGTCGGTGAAAGCGGCTGCGGGAAATCGACCCTGACACGGGCGCTTTTGGGTCTGGAACCGGTGCAATCGGGCAGCGTCACACTCGACGGTGCAGCGGTCTATAGCGGCAGCAAACCCGATCTTGCCGTGCGGCGCAAAATGCAGGTGGTGTTCCAGGATCCCTTCGGCAGCTTCAACCCGCGCCACCGCGTGGACCGGCTGATCACCGAACCGTTCCACCTGCTGCCCGACCCGCCCAAGGGCCGCGCCCGCAGCGATGCCATCGCCGATGCGCTGACCGCCGTGGGGCTGTCGCCGGACGATGCGACCAAATACATCCATGAATTTTCAGGCGGGCAGCGCCAGCGCATTGCCATCGCNCGCGCCNTGATCATCCGCCCCGACCTCATCCTNTTTGACGAAGCGGTGAGCGCGCTCGACGTCTCGGTTCGGGCGCAGATCCTTGATCTTCTGGCAGAGCTGTGCAGCGCCTATGACCTGACCTATCTNTTTATCTCCCATGATCTGTCGGTGGTGCGCACGGTCACGGANCGGGTGCTGGTNATGAAATCGGGGCANATNGTNGAACAAGGCGCCACCGCCGACGTCTTTGATCGCCCGCNACACCCNTACACGCAAAAACTCCTCGCCGCCGCGCCCCGTTTGCCGGATCTGTGATGCCCCTNCTTCATTTTGCCAAATAAACTCCCCGCGGAGCGTCCCGNACCAACCAAAGGCCCTGCCCTATGAAACCCGGACCCAGAAACCTGATCACCGATGTGCCCGGCCTTCGGGTGGGAAACGCGCAGGACGATGCGCTGAAATCCGGNACGACGGTGCTGCTGGCGGATGACCCCTTTACCGCCTCTGTCCATGTGATGGGCGGTGCCCCCGGCACGCGCGAGACGGATTTGCTCGCCCCCGATAAATCGGTCGCCGCGGTGGATGCGCTGGTGCTGTCGGGCGGGTCGGCCTACGGGCTGGATGCCTGTTCGGGCGTGGTGGACGGGCTGCGCGCGGCNGGGCGCGGGTTTCGGCTGGGCGATGCGACGATNCCGCTGGTGCCGGGGGCGATCCTGTTCGACCTGCTGAACGGCGGGGACAAGNCNTGGGCAGAGAANCCNTACCGCGCCTTGGGNCGTGCNGCCTATGACGCCGCAGCTGAAGATTTCACGCTCGGCACCATCGGCGCGGGCACCGGCGCGCTGAGCGCGATGGTGAAAGGCGGGCTGGGGTCCGCGTCACTGCAATTGCCGGATGGGACAATGGTCGGCGCATTGGTCGCGGCCAATCCGGTGGGNGCTGTCACNACNCCNGGTGACNGTCACTTCTACGCCGCCCCCTTCGAAGTGGATGCAGAGTTCGGCGGCATGGGCCCGGACCCGGCGACGGGGCTGGGGATGACGATGGAAAGCCGCAAGATGGCGTCGATGTCCCCGCGCGAGAATACGACGATCGCGATTGTNGCNACGNATGCGNCCCTNACAAAGGCGCAATGCCAGCGGATGTCCGTTGCGGCCCATGACGGGATCGGGCGGGCCACNGTGCCTGCGCACACCCCCTATGACGGTGATCTGGTCTTTGGCCTNAGCACCGGCGCGCATGAGGTTGCCGANAGCATTCTNCCGCTGATCGGCCATGCCGCGTCACTGTGTCTGGCGCGGGCNATTGCGCGGGCAGCCTATCNCGCGACNCCGGCGGCGGGCGATCTGCTGCCCTGCTGGTCTGATCTGAACAGCTAAGNGCATAAAAAAGCCCGCGCTCCCCTCTGGAAACGCGGGCCAATCAGGCGGGTTAGAGCCGCTTATTCTGTTTTCTCGGCCTCTGCANCGTCGGCCATGGGCGCGTCTGCTGCGGCCTCGGCTTCGGGAGAGAACGTNGCGAGATAGGCCGCTACATCTTCGCCGCCTTTACGCATTCTGAACGACATCTTCGAACGGGCTTTCTTGTCATCCAGTGTGGTGCGCAGGAAATCGGTGGGGTTCTGCAGGTATTTGGCCACATTGGCTTCGTCCCAGACCAGACCGGCTTCACCGGCGGCGACCAGATCATCGCCGTAGCGATAGTCTTCGACGGTGCCGGCCTGCTTACCGATGATACCGTAAAGGTTCGGACCGACTTTGCCGCCGCGCTGGATCGTCTCGCCTGCGTCGTCCACGATCATGTGGCAGGCTTTGCATTTGCCGAACTGCTTTTCGCCGGCGTCTGCGTCACCCATGCTGTGGCTGTCTGCCAGGGCCGGAACCGCGATCACGGTGGCCAGTAGAGCGCTATAGATATGTTTCATTGCGATTTCCCATATGTATCAATCATCTTGTAACCTAGGGGGCGCCCCCGTGATTTCAACGGGCGCTTTTGTCGCGGGGCGATGCTGGGGCTCAGGCGCGGGGGCCTATTGTCACCTCAAGCGTCGCGACCCCGTCAACGCCGCCGGTCACGACATCCCCTTCCACAAGGGCTGCGACACCGGCCGGTGTGCCCGTCATGATGATATCCCCCGGGGCCAGCGCCATAGATTGCGACAAGATCGCCACATGTTCACGTACCGACCAGATCAGATCGGCCAGATCGGCGTCCTGCCGCACCTTACCGTTCACGGCAAGCCAGATGCGCCCCTGTTCCACAGACGGGACATCGGCGATGGGTTTCAGCGCGGCAATCGGGGCGGAGTTGTCAAAGGCCTTGCCCCAATCCCATGGCCGACCGGCTTTCTTCGCCTCTGCCTGCAGGTCACGGCGGGTCAGGTCGATCCCGACCGAAGCCCCCCAGACGTGATCCATCACGTCAGCTTCCGCGATGTTGCGCCCGCCTTTGCCGATGGCGATCACCAGCTCGATCTCGTGGTGCAGATCCTCTGTCTGGGGCGGATAGGGGATGGTGCANGGCGTATCCAGCGCCGCATCGGCGGGTTTGGTGAAAAAGAACGGNGCCTCACGCGTCGGATCTTTGCCCATCTCGCGGGCGTGCGCCTCGTAGTTGCGACCCACGCAGAAGATGCGGCGCATGGGAAAACGGGCGTCGGTGCCCTGCACAGCCAGACTGGCCTGAGGTGCCGGGGGGAATACAAAATCATCAGCGGGCATGGGGGATATCCTTTGCAATAGTCGTGCCACAGACATACGCCCCTGCGGCAGCCCCGTCATCCGATAAGACACCAAAAGGCAGGTTAGACATAAGCTGCAAGGCAAAAGGCCGACACAATACGTGCCGGCCTTTGTTTTCGTTCACCTTTNGGCCCTGCGCTATTTCTCGGGCTGGGTCGCTGGTTTTTCAACCGGATCGACGGNGCCTGCGGGGGTGTCGTCGATCAGCTCTGCATCCTCGATATCGGCGCGGGTGGCGACAGGCGGCTTGGCATCCGCGCCCGAGTTATCCTCNAGTGCGCCGACGATCAGCGGCAGCATCTGCACACCGCCGGGCATGGCNACTTCGGACANGGGCGGGGTTTTCCACGCCAGCGTATCGAAGCTGTGGCAGTTTTCGCAGATCGGCTTCCAGCTCGCGTGGATATGNTGGCAGTTGTCACANATCCACTGAGGGCCGCGCGATACGGTCAGCGCCCGTGCCAGCCANCCTTTGACGATGGTATCNGAGGCCCCCTCGCCCCGTTCGATGGCCGCCATCAAGGTGACCGAACGCGCNGTNGGGTCGGTTTCGACCAGATCCCCCAAGGANCGGCGCGCTTGCGGGAAATCTTCGGCGGCGATGTTCAGCTCTGCCAGCAGCATCTTGGTCTCGGGGTGGTCGGGCTGCACGCGGGTCAGCGTGGTAAACCGCTTGAGCCGCTCTTTCGGGGTCTCGTCCGGCTGGATCGCGGCGAAGGCACCGGCCAGATCGGGGTGCGGCTGCACGTCCCACGCTTTTTTCAGCACGCGGGCCGCATATTTCGGTTTGCCCTGATCGATATANCCATGCGCCGCCATCACGGCTGCGGGGATCAGATCGGGGGACAGGCGGTTCGCCTCGATCGCGGCCTCGCGGGCTTCGATGCTGTTNCCTTCGGCAATGACGTCTTTCGCCTCGGACAGGGCGAGCACGGCATCGCGACGTTTATGCACGTCACGCGGCATCTGGCCGTTCTTGAGCTTGGTGTTCAGCGTTTGGCGCGCACCGGCCCAATCTTCTTTCTCGGCCTGCAGTTTCAGCAGCACATCACCGGTTTCGGCGTGTTTCGGTTTGATGGCAAAAGCTTTCTCGGCCAGCTTCAGCGCGGTTTCCGTGTCGCCTTCGGCCAGCTTCTGTTTCATGATCCCGCGCACACCGACAAANCGGGTGCGTTCGTTGGTGACCAGCTTGCGATAGGTCTCTTCTGCCTTGCGACGGTCGCCCGCCATTTCCGCGGCCTGCGCGATCAGCAGATTGGTCAGGTCNGGACGTTCAAGGTATTTATCCGCCTTTGCGGCCTTGGCCATCGCCAGACGCCCTTCGCCGCTGGCCAGCGCCATNAGCCCTTCGGAGAGCGCCTCGTANCCNTTGCGTTCGCGGTTGCGGTCNAAATAGCGCGACAGNGCNGTTTCGTCGCCGTTCAGGAAATGCCAGACCGCAACCAGCAGCGCAAAGATCTTGAGCATGATCCAGACCGCGACAACCAGCAGGACCACGGCGATGACGGATTGCAGCGGGCCAAAGCTGTATTCGGTGCCCATCACGGTGACCTGCAACCCGCCCGAGCTTTCCAGCAAGAACGATGCGCCCCAGGTGATGGCGGCAATCACCGCAACGAACACAACGATCTTAATCAGTGACCAAAGCATAAATCAGGTTCCTCAGTTCGCCGTCAGGCGTTGTGTCAATGTCTGTACGGCGTCTTGGGCGTCGTGGCGCGCTTGCGCATCAGAGAGCCATTCGGACAGGGGTTCTTGGGCTTCGGGCGGCAGGGCTTTCACCTCTGCCAGCGCATCGGCCAGACGCCCGTCGCGCATTGCCGCTTCGGCGCGGGACAGGATCGCGTCGGGGTCATCCCCGTCACGCGGTGCAACCGACCGCGCCCCCAACTGCTGCTTGAAGAAGCCGCCAATGCCGCCCCCGTCCACATCAGGCGAGGCCGCGCGTGCCGCGGCAAGCGATGCCCGTGCCGCATCGGGGAAACGGTCCTGAAGATTGGCAGCAGTAACAACGCCCGTCGCCGCCGTATCGGCAAGGGCCGGCGGGACATCCTGAATACCATTGGCTTTCAGATCGGCGATCTCTGCCTCGAAGGGCTGGCCGGTTGTGACGGCAGAGACGATCCGGCCCAAGGCGGATTGCAACGTCGCGGCCTGTGCGGCTTGCGCCGTCGCTTCTTCGACGCTGAGCGCATTATCGAGCAGACGTTGAATTTCATCGCGCTGCGTCTCGACCGAGGATTGCAGCGCTGCCAGTTCCTCTTCAAAGGCTGACGTATCGACAGGGGCCGGTGCCTCTGCCGCGGGGCGGTTGCCCAGATCATCGACACGGGTGGCCAGCTCGGCCACCAGCGCCTGAACCTCTTGCAGGGCGGCGTCATCGGTGGGCGCGGGGGCCGGGTCTGTTTCTTCCAGCGCCTTGATCCGTGCTTCTTGCGCGGCGATCATGTCGGTCAGGTTAGATTGCGAGCTGTCCGCAGGGCGCATGCCCGCCTGTTCCAGCANATCATATTCCGCCACGGCAAAGCCGATCCCGCCCGCGATGATGCCGCCNAACAGCATCGGCCAAAAGACACTACCGCGCTTTTCAGGCTCTGCCNCGGGGGTGACGGGGGGCGGCGTCTTGGTCGGCGTGGCCGGTTTCGCCGTTGTNGTCGATGCGGTTGACGTCGCTGGCTTTGACGCGGGNGTNGCCGGTTTATCAGAGGCCGNGTCCGGCTTTACATCTTTCGCGTCNGGCTTTGCNTCGGATTTCGCGTCGCTCGGCTTCGTCTCGGGTTTGGCAGACGTCGAGGCGGTCGCGGTGGTCGCGGGCGAAGCNGCCTTGGCCGCTGTATCACTGCCCCCCGTTTTCACNGNGGGTGTCGTTGCCTCTTTGNCGTCGCTTGCTTTCGNGGCNNTCGATGCNGTGTCGGTGGTTTTCACGCTTTCCGGTTTGGCACTCGCTTTGTCATCGCTGGCTTTACCCGTCGCGGTTTTATCNGCGCTCGCCGCGCTTGCAGCAGATGTCTTGGCCGCGGGCTTGGGCTTGGCCGTTGATGGCTTCGCCGTTGTCCCAGCCGGTTTTGTCGCGGTGGACGATCCGGTTTTCTTGGCTGTGGTCTTCGGCTTGGCGGCGGCAGCAGACGCCCTTGATGTCGAAGATGTCTTCGGGGTGTCGTCACCTGAACTGGGTGTTTTCGCTTTCGCCACGCTTAAAAACCTTTCCGATTCTGACCTGATATCAGACGTATTGCACAACCTTAGACGGCATCTAGGTCGATCTTCAAGCTAACCTGTTCCAATCCACCGCAGTTTCAAGCGTAAAACGCAGTGACGTGGCGGTTGGTTCAGGGGCGATGAGCATCTGCTGAACCACTGTGCGGTCCAGNGCCTCGGCCACGGCGGGGCTCAGGGCGATGATGGTGGCCCGCCGCGTGTCATGAGCCTGATCNGCGAATTGCGCGGCGGTGCGCGGGGAAAACAGCGGCACGATCGACGGGCCATCTGACAGCGCGGCTTGNGCGTCACGCGTCAGGGGCAGCGCCTGCTGGTCATAAAGCACNACAGNGCGTGTCGGCAGACCGGCCTGCGTNAACCGTTCGGCAATATCCCCGCGCTGATGCGTGCCGCGCAGATGCAGCAGGGGCGTTGCGGGGCGATGTGCCTTGATCATCGGGAGCAAANGCGCNGCATCGGGGGCGTGAAACGCGACCTGCCAGCCCTTGGCNGCAGCCGCCTGCGCCGTCGCCTCGCCCACACAATAGGCCGGCACGGTGCCGCCCTCCGGGCCATGCGCCACCCCATTGGCCGAGGTAAAGATCACCCCGCCGATGCCGTCCAGATCAACAGGCGCTGCGGTCGGTAGAATGTGCAGCAACGGGCTGGTCACCACCCGCACCCGCGACAGCAGCGCAGCCGGCAGGCTGGCCGCAAACGCCGCGCAGGCGGGCGCAGGGCGGGTCAGGATCAACGCTGGTTTTGTCATCTGACGCTTGGGCCCCAAGGATTGTTCCACCTGCCCCAAGGTGTTACTTGGCCCCTGTCACCCTTGCAACGGAAACAGCCATGTTACTTCTTGGATTGGAAAGCAGCTGCGATGATACCGCCGCCGCGTTGGTGCGTCAGCTGCCGGGGCAACGCGCCCTCGTGCTGTCCTCCGTCGTTGTGGGGCAGACCGAGCTTCATGCCTCTTTCGGCGGTGTCGTCCCAGAAATCGCAGCCCGCGCCCACGCGGAAAAGCTGGACCTTTGTGTCGAAAAGGCGCTGGCCGAGGCCGCGCTGACCTTGGCGGATGTGGACGGCTTCGCCGTGACCGCGGGACCGGGGCTGATCGGCGGCGTGCTGTCGGGCGTGATGTGCGCCAAGGGGCTGTCTGCCGCGACGGGCAAGCCGCTTTATGGCGTGAACCATCTGGCGGGCCATGCGCTGACGCCACGGCTGACCGATGATGTNCCCTATCCCTATCTGATGTTGCTGGTGTCCGGCGGGCATTGCCAGTTCCTGCTGGTGCANGGGCCGGACCGGTTTGAACGCNTGGGNGGCACCATCGACGACGCCCCGGGCGAGGCTTTTGACAAGGTGGCGCGCCTGATCTCACTGCCGCAACCGGGGGGCCCCGCGATTGAANAGGCGGCCAAGGCGGGCGATCCGAAGCGCTTTGCCCTGCCGCGCCCGCTGCTGGACCGGCCCGATTGCGACATGTCTTTTTCGGGGTTGAAAACGGCGGTGCTGCGCACGCGGGACAAGGTGATCGACGAAAAAGGCGGGTTGAGCGTTCAGGATCAGGCCGATCTAGCTGCCGGTTTCCAGGCTGCCGTTACCGATGTACTGGCCGAAAAGACACGCCGCGCCTTGCGGAAATATCTGGATCACGCGCCTGATGTGCGCACCCTTTGTGTTGCGGGTGGCGTGGCCGCGAACAAGGCGATAGGCCGCGGGTTAGAGACTGTTGCCGCCGACGTAGACTGCGCCTTTGTCGCGCCGCCGCTGTCGCTGTGCACCGATAATGCCGCGATGATCGCCTTTGCCGCGATCGAGCAAAGCCATCTGCGCGCGCCCGATAATCTGACCCTGTCGGCCCGTCCGCGTTGGCCGCTGGACACACGCCAGCCCGCCATGTTGGGCAGCGGCAAAAAAGGAGCGAAAGCATGAGCATTGCCGTTCTGGGGGCCGGTGCCTTTGGCACTGCGTTGGCGATCTCTTTGGCGGGAAAGGGCGCGGTGACGCTATGGGCGCGGGATGCGCAGGGCATGGGGCAGAGCCGCGAAAACACCGCCCGCCTGCCCGGTTGCCCGCTGCCCGAGGGCCTGTTCGTGACCGAGGATCTGGCAGAGGCCGCCAAGGCGCAGACCTTGCTCGCCGCCGTCCCGATGCAAAAACTGCGCGGGTTTCTGCGTGACAACGCTGCCGCGCTGGACGGCAAGACCATCGTCGCCTGCTGCAAGGGGATCGAGCTGAACACCGGTCTTGGCCCTGTCGCCGTGATCTGCGAGGTGCTGCCCCATGCGACCGCAGCGATCCTCACGGGGCCAAGCTTTGCCGCGGATATTGCGCGGGGGCTTCCCACGGCGCTGACCCTTGCTTGCGCCGACACAACCACCTGCGCGACCCTACAACAGAGCCTAACAACGGCAAACCTGCGTCTTTACCGCACCGCTGATACCGTGGGTGCGGAGCTGGGCGGGGCGCTGAAAAACGTTGTGGCCATCGCTTGCGGTGCCGCAATCGGCGCGGGTCTGGGCGAAAGCGCGCGGGCTGCCGTGATGACCCGTGGCTTTGCCGAAATGCAGCGGCTTGCCGCGCATCACCACGCGGATCCGGTGACCTTGGCGGGCCTGTCCGGTTTTGGCGATCTGACGCTGACCTGCACCTCGACCCAATCGCGGAACTACCGGCTGGGGCTGGCCCTGGGCCGGGGGGAGCCCTTTGACAGCGCCACCACCGTCGAAGGTGCCGCCACCGCGCGGGCGGTCGATGCGCTGGCCCATGACAACGGGCTGGATCTGCCGATCACCGCCGCCGTTGCAGGTCTGGTCGAGAACCGCTTAGATGTAGCAAGCGCGATGAAAGCGCTTTTGACCCGCCCTTTAAAGGAAGAATAACATGCTGGTTGCCCTTATTGCCAAAGACAAAGCTGGCGCGCTTTCCGTGCGTCAGGAAAACCGCCCCGCCCATGTGGAATATCTGAAATCCACGGGCGTCGTTGCCCAGGCCGGTCCGCTGCTGGATGATGCCGGCGATATGATCGGGTCTTTGGTCATTCTGGATGTCGCTGACAAAGCCGCGGCACAGGATTGGGCCGACAATGACCCCTATGCCAAGGCTGGGTTGTTCGCCGATGTGCAGCTGATCCCGTGGAACCGGGTGATCGGGTAATGGCCTACTGGCTGTTCAAATCCGAACCCTCGACCTGGGGCTGGCCGGATCAGGTCGCCAAGGGGGGCGCGGGCGAGGAATGGGACGGCGTGCGCAACTATCAGGCGCGCAACTTCATGCGCGAGATGGCGGTCGGCGATCTGGGGTTCTTCTACCATTCGCAGGGAGAGCGCGCGATTGTCGGCATTGTCGAGGTCTGCGCCGCCGCGCATCCCGATAGCTCGACCGAGGACGCACGCTGGGAATGTGTCGATATCAAAGCCGTGCGCCCGTTTGAAAAACCGGTGACGCTGGACGATATCAAGGCCGATGGCCGGTTCGATGACATGCCGCTGGTCAAAAGCCCGCGTCTGTCTGTCCAGCCTGTCACACCAGAGCAATGGAGCGCGATCTGCGCCTTGGGAAACACCAAACCCTAGAGCCTAATACACGATTTAGACATACGCTTTAGACATAAAAACGCCCGCTGAACCAAGCGGGCGTTTTCGGTTCGACAGGGTCAGATTTACGCGTAAACGGATTCTTTGCCGAAATGTTTGGTCAGCATATAGTAGACCACCGCGCGGTATTTGTTCCGCTCGGATTTGCCGTAGGTCTCTACGGCTTTGTTGATACCGTCCATCAACTCGGGGCTATCCGAGAGACCAAGCTTTTTGATGAGGAAGTTGTTCTTGACCAGCTCAAGCTCGCTTTCCTGCGACGCGGCGATGGTCTGCGCGTCAGCGTTATAGATCGACGGACCGCAACCGATGGTCACTTTCGTCAGCAGGTCCATATCTGGCGTCATGCCGCATTTCGTTTGCAGATCGTCGGCATATTTCGCGATCCATTCATCTCTTTTGCCCATTCGTGGTCTCCAACCGTTGATTTGACCGATGTTTCCGGCCTTGTTTCAGACCCTAAAGCGGTTTTGACGCGCGCAAAAGAAATTTTTCCCGCCTGCGTTTGTCTGTGCGGTTTTCGGCATGTCTTGATTGCGGGTCGCCCCGCGTCAAACGCTTGTACCGAAGCGGTTTTTCCGCAAAACTGCGAGGATGAAGACCGCCCTCGCCACCGCTTTCGCCCTTTGTCTTGCGCCGTTTCCTGGCGTCGCGGGACCGCTGCCCGACCCCGTTGATCCGGCCAGCTTTGCGCCCGTTGATCTGGACGAGGCGATCCTCGGGCAGTTGCTGTTTTACGATCCGATCCTGTCGGGAAACCGCAATATCGCCTGTGCCACCTGTCACCACCCTGATTTCGCCACCAGCGATGGCGTGTCGCTGGGTCTGGGCGAAGGTGGGGTCGGGCTGGGGCTGGAACGACGCGGGGATCCCGACAACATGCCGCCCCACCGCATCCCGCGCAATTCGCCCGCGTTGTTCAATCTGGGCGCAAAGGAATTCACCGTGCTGTTCCACGATGGCCGGATCGAGGTTGACGCCGAAATGCCGTCCGGTTTCCGCACGCCGCTGGACGACGATATGCTTGACGGTTTTGCGTCTTTGCTCTCGGCGCAAACCATGTTTCCGGTGCTCAGCCCCGACGAGATGGCCGGCCAGAACATGGAGAATGACGTGGCCAAAGCCGTGCGTCAGGGTCTGATCACGGCGCAGGGCGGCGCGTGGGATATTCTGGCGCGACGGGTGGCGGGTTTGCCCGACTATGCGCAGCGGTTCCAATCGGTCTATGATCATATCACCACGCCCGACGACATCGGATTTACCGATATTTCAAACGCGATTGCCGTCTTTGTGGCCCATGAATGGCGGTCCGACAGCTCTGCCTTTGATGCCTATCTGCGCGATCCGTCAGCCCTGCTGGACGCCGATGCGCAAAAGGGCATGGCGCTGTTTTATGGCGCGGCCGGCTGTAGCGCCTGCCACGCGGGGGCGTTCCAGACCGACCATAGTTTTCACGCGATGGGGGCACCGCAGCTTGGCCCCGGCAAGGCAGCCGTGTTTGAAACCCACACCCGCGATACGGGGCGTATGGGTGTGACCGGCAATGGGGCCGATGCCTATGCCTTTCGCACGCCGTCCCTGCGCAATGTGATGCAGACCGGCCCTTGGGGGCATGCGGGCGGGCACAGCCAGATAGAGAAATTCTTGCGCGATCATATGGATCCGGCCCGCGCGGCGAAACGCTTTGCCCCCGGCGCGGCTGACAGAAACGGGGTGCGCCTGCCGCCGCTGGACGGGGATGACTGGCGCGAGATGGACGACCCCGCCGCCCGCGATGCCATCACCCAAGCCGCGATGATCCGCGCGCCCAAAGGGCTGAATCCCGGTGATATCGCCGCGTTAGTGTCTTTCTTGCGCAGTCTGGATGACCCGCAGGCGCTGTCGGGACGCTTGGGGATCCCTGACACGGTGCCAAGCGGGCTGGCCGTGGGCGGTGTGCCCTGATCAATCGGGCTGCGTGACCGTGATCTGATCGCCTGCTGTCACGCGCATGGGGTCGCTTTGCGTGCCATCGGGCCAGCGGACCTGCACCGTTGTTTCTGCCGCGTCGCCGATGCCGAAATGCAGCGGTGCCAGCACCGCCCCCGCATGACCGCCGCCAAGGGTGACTTGCTGGCTTTGCACAGTGTCGCCCACCGTCACGATCACCCGCGCGCCCACGGCAAAGCGATTGCCGCCCGCGCCCCGCACCGCGATGCGCACAAAGCGGCCTGCCTCGGGCGTCACATTGCGATAGATACGCATCGGCGCGCGCCGGTTCACCACGGCAAGATCCAGCAGCCCGTCGCCATCAAAATCCGCCAGGGCCGCCCCCCGTGACCGCGCGATATCGGCCACACCTGCGGTGTCACCAACCTCGGTAAAGCGGCCATCGGCCCCTTGGATCAACAGATTATTCGGATCGCGCATCGCCATGCCGGGCATCTGGTCGACATTGCCCTTGGCGATAAACAGATCGGCGCGGCCATCGTTGTTCACATCGGCGAAACTGGCGTGCCAGCCGGTAGACGGGCGGCCATCGCCGGGCACATAGGGGCGCTGCGCATAGGTGCCGACGTCATAGGGCGCGCCGCGATAGCTGCCGTCGGCTTGCGCCACCTGCATCAGCTGGTCCCCCATAGAGGTGAGCATCAGCTCGTCCCGTTGGTCGCCCGTCAGGTCACGGCTGGCGATCCCCATCCCCCAAAGCGAAACTTTGGCCCAACCGTCCGCTTCGGTCAGGAACCGCTGTTCGGCGATGTCCCACATCTGCTCTGCCCCGCCGGAGACATAATAGTGTCTATCATTGGAGATTCGCAGCGATCTCAGCCCACGCGCATCCTCTGCGGCAAGCATCGAGAGCGCGCAATACCCCGGCGACAGCTCTTGCGCGGTATATCGGGGCGAGGTGCCGCCCTTGGGCCTGAGCAGCGTGTTGGTATCACATGCACCAAACGGCCCATCGGGATTGGCGCGGTCAACATAATGGCCGACAGCAAGCGTGGGAAAGGATGCGCCATCCTCCCACCAGGCGGTGAAGGCGGTAGTCCATTGATCGGTTTGCGGGATGCCCCATGCCTCTGTCACATCGGTGAACTGGCAATCCGCGCCGCCCTGAAGCACGCGGTCCGGCCCGACGCGCATGACATATAGATCAAGCAGCCCGTCACCGTTCATATCGACAGGATAGGCCCCCGTGGCCCCCGTAATCTCGGGGTCGATCACAGCCCGTTCAAAGGCGATTTTCCTTGTGTCAGAGACGTTTTTGAGCAGCAATAGCGGCGCGGTGCCGCCTGCGGCCACCAGATCGGGCAGCCCGTCGCCCGAACAGTCAAACGCCGACACACCGCCGCCGACAAAATGTTCCCACCCGCCGGTATAATGGTGATCGGGCAGGCCCGCGCTGATGTCCTGAAACAACGGATCGGCATGGGCAGCAGAGGCAAAAACACAGGCTGCCGCCATCAAACGATGGATCACGCAGCATTCTCCCCCAGCAGGGCGTCGGTCACATCGGACAAGGCCAGTGCGGCGGCCCCTTTCGCCCAGACGGACCCGCCCCAAGCGTGGATATCGACAGGGGTCGGCGCGCGGCCTGCGGGTAGGATCATAGAGTTCATCTCGCTTAACACATCGTCAACGTTCAGATAGTCATAGCGCATCCGTTCGCCGCTGAGAATGATCCGTTCGGGGTCAAATAACTGCACGATATTGGCAAGCCCGACGCTGAGGAACCGCCCGGCGCGGTTAAAGATCGCCAGCGCGGCCTCGTTGCCTGCGTTCGCTTCGTCATACAGGGTTTCGATCATCGACACGGCAGAGCTTTCGGCGCGCGGGTCGCGTTCAAACGCGGTGCCTGCCTCGCGGATAATGGCGTAATCGGCGACATAGGCCTCAAGACAGCCGCGCTGCCCGCAACGGCACAGGGCACCGTCCAGCTGCACCTTGGTGTGGCCCAGCTCCATCCCCGGGCCAAGGGCGCCGCGGAACAGTCGGTTGTTCAGCACCAGCCCCATGCCGACGCCGCGTTCAATGGTCACCACGGCAAAGTTGGAAATCCCCCGACCGGCCCCGAACCACAGTTCGGCCAGCGTCAGCAGGTTGGTGTCATTGTCCAAGGACACCGGCAGCCCCAGCGTTTTCGACAGCAGATCGCGCAGCGGCATNTCNGTGTCCAGCATCACCGGCGACCATTTCACGATCCCGAGGCTCGCATCCACCANCCCGGGCAAGCCGATTCCCACGGCGCTGATGTCGGACATCACGCGNCCCGATTTCTGCAACANCCTGTCCATGAGGGAACTGACTTCGGNCAACATATCNTCGGTAGACTGCCGCAGCGANGCACTGGCGACATGGGCCTCGGCGATGATCGTGCCGGCAAGNTCCAGCAANACCGCGGTATGGCGTTCGTCCGACAGCTTCATGCCCACGACGAAACGGCTTTGCGGGGCGACCCGCAGGGCAATGGGCGGGCGGCCACGGCTGGGGCCGCGCTGGCTGTCCTCTACCTCTTGCAGCAGACCGCGCGCGATCAGATCAGAGGTGATGGTGGTCACCGACCCGGGGCTGATNTTGAGCTTGCGCGCCACATCCATGCGCGGCATCTGCCCGTTCGCGCGGACCTGTTCAAACACCTGTTGGCGCAGCGGGCGTGTATCATCCTGCGGCAAGGCCAGCAGCGGGCCACAGCCTGAAGACACAAGTTTTGACCCCTCCGACCCAAGGTCGCGAATTAGTTCGCTCGCCAAACTTTATCCTCCCGATGTATTTTGAAATTCCCCTGCAACAGGTTAATCCCTCTGTCTCCCACAGGAAATAAGCCGTGTTTTGCCGATCTGTGTCAAATTCTTTGTGTCATAATGTAAAATTTATTTTGACAACTGAATTAAAGTGCGCAACCTCATACTACGACGTCACCGATGCCACCAAGGACATCGGATCATTTCATCTGGGAGGAAAGAAATGCGTAAACTCTTTATGGCAGCGGCCGTCGCCACTGCTGGCTTCACTCAGACCGCAGCAGCCGAGGATATCACCGTCGGCGTGAGCTGGTCGAACTTCCAAGAAGAGCGCTGGAAAACAGACGAGGCCGCGATCAAGGCCGCGCTGGACGCTGCCGGTGCGAAATATGTCAGCGCCGATGCGCAATCGTCGTCGGCCAAGCAGTTGTCGGATGTGGAAAGCCTGATCGCCCAAGGCGTTGATGCGCTGATCATCCTTGCCCAAGACAGCCAGGCCATCGGCCCCGCAATNACCGCAGCCGCGGACGAAGGTATTCCGGTTGTNGGCTATGACCGCCTGATCGANGACCCCCGCGCCTTNTACCTGACCTTCGACAANGTCGAGGTGGGCCGTATGCAAGCGCGTGCCGTGCTGGAAGCGATGCCAAAGGGCAACTATGTGATGATCAAGGGCTCGCCCACCGATCCGAACGCCGACTTCCTGCGCGGCGGCCAGCAAGAAGTGCTGCAATCCGCGATTGATGCNGGCGATATCACCATCGTTGCCGAAGCCTATACCGACGGCTGGCTGCCCGCCAACGCNCAGCGCAACATGGAGCAGATCCTGACCGCGCAAGACAANAACGTTGATGCGGTTGTTGCCTCNAACGACGGGACAGCAGGCGGTGCCGTTGCCGCGCTGACCGCGCAAGGCATGGAAGGCACGCCCGTNTCCGGCCAGGACGGCGACCACGCGGCGCTGAACCGTGTTGCCAAGGGCACGCAGACCGTCAGCGTCTGGAAAGACGCCCGTGATCTGGGCAAGAACGCTGCNGAAATCGCTGTTGCCCTTGCCGGCGGCACCGAGATGGCAGACGTGGACGGCGCGCAGGAATGGACATCCCCTGCGGGCACAGCCCTGTCGGCCAAGTTTCTGGCCCCCGTGCCTGTCACCATCGACAACCTGAACGCGGTTCTGGACGCCGGCTGGATTTCGAAAGAAGCCCTGTGCCAAGGCGTGACAGACGTCGCGGCCTGTAACTAAGACCANAACGCACACCCCGCCCCTGATGCGGGGTGTGCCACCCGTTTGCTTCAGCCCGGCTGCCGCGCTTTGCGGCCCCGCTGATTGACATTGCGACCCAATCCGGAAGCCAATCACATGACAGATACGACCACCGAAACCGGGGCAGATGTACATCCGTCGCCGACAGCGCCCAAGCGCTCTTTTCTTAGCCAGCTCGAAATCGATACCCGTCTGTTAGGGATGATCGGTGCGTTCATTCTGGTCTGCCTCGTGTTCAACGTGCTGACCGACGGGCGCTTTCTGACGCCGCGCAATATTTTCAACCTCACGATCCAGACGGTCAGCGTTGCCATTATGGCGACCGGTATGGTCTTCGTGATCGTGACCCGTCACATCGACCTGTCGGTCGGCGCGATGCTGGCCACCTGCTCTGCCGCGATGGCGATGACCCAGACCGATATCCTGCCGCGTATGCTGGGCATGGGGCTGGGGCATCCGATGATCCCNTGGATCGCCATCGTCGTCGGCCTGCTGTTTGGCACCATCATCGGCGCGTTTCAGGGCTGGCTGATCGGGTTCCTCACGATCCCCGCCTTCATCGTGACCCTTGGNGGNCTGCTGATCTGGCGCAACGTGGCGTGGTATATGACCGACGGTCAGACCATCGGGCCNCTGGATGANACCTTCCGCAAGTTCGGCGGAATCAACGGAACCNTGGGCGAGACATGGTCTTGGGTCNTCGGGCTNATNGCCGTGGTTCTGGCGCTTTGGGCNCTGTGGTCGTCACGNCGCAACAAGGTCAANCACGGGTTTCACGTGAAACCGGTTTGGGCCGAGGTGCTGGTCGGTCTGATCATCGCCGTGGGCATTCTGGGCTTTGTCGCGATCCTGAACGCCTANGAGGTTCCGACCGCGCGTCTGATGCGCGAGTTCAAGGCCCGTGGCGATGTGATGCCCGAAGGCTATACCGCGTCTTACGGNATCCCCTATTCGGTNTTGCTGCTGATCGCGCTGGCGATTGGCATGACCGTGATGGCAAAACGCACGCGGCTGGGGCGCTATATCTTTGCCACGGGCGGTAACCCNGACGCGGCNGAGCTGTCGGGCATCAACACCCGTCTGCTGACGGTCAAGGTCTTTGCCCTGATGGGGGCCCTGGTGGCGCTGTCCGCGGTTGTTGCCTCTGCCCGTTTGACCAACCACTCGAACGACATNGGCACCTTGGACGAACTGCGTGTCATCGCTGCGGCCGTCATCGGCGGCACGGCTCTGGCAGGCGGTATAGGGACGATCCACGGGGCCATTCTGGGTGCCTTGATCATGCAATCGCTGCAATCGGGCATGGCTATGGTGGGCGTTGACGCACCGCTGCAAAACATCGTCGTCGGTGCGGTTCTTGTTTTCGCCGTCTGGATCGACATCGTCTATCGCCGCCGTATGGGAGGGAAATCATGACACCGCTTGTAGAGCTCAAGAATATCTCGCTGTCCTTCGGGGGGGTGCGTGCCGTCGATAACGTGTCGCTGGACCTGTATCCGGGCGAGGTCGTCGGCCTGTTGGGGCACAATGGCGCGGGGAAATCCACGCTGATCAAGATCCTCGCTGGAGCCTATCAGATGGACGAGGGCGAAATCTGGATCGAGGGCAAGAAAGCCAGCATCCATTCGCCCCGTGACGCCCGCCGCCACAACATCGAGACCATTTACCAGACGCTGGCGCTGGCCGATAACCTTGATGCGCCCAGCAACCTGTTTCTGGGGCGCGAACTGACCAATAAATTCGGCCTCGTGGATGATGCGCGGATGGAGGCAGAGACCCGCAAGATCATGGCGCGTCTCAACCCCAACTTTAAGAAGATAAGCGAGCCTGTCTCGGCGCTTTCGGGCGGTCAGCGGCAATCGGTTGCGATCGCCCGCGCGGTCTATTTCAACGCCAAGATCCTGATCATGGACGAACCAACCGCCGCCCTTGGGGTGCATGAAAGCAAGATGGTTGCCGATCTGATCAAAGAGCTGAAGGCCCAGGGGCTGGGCATCTTCCTGATCAGCCACGACACCCGCGAGATGCTTGAGCTGTGCGACCGTGTGTCGGTGATGAAGAACGGTGCGCTGATCGGCACCGAAAAGGTTGGCGACGTGACCGAGGATGACATCCTGAGCATGATCATCATGGGCAAGGCGCGCGACGCCGCATAGGCGCTGACAAAGGGGAAAACCATGTTTCTGGGGCTTGATCTTGGCACCTCTGGGCTGAAAGCCCTGCTGGTGGACGACGCCGAAAACATCATCGCGGAAAGCGTGGCGCCCTTGCAGGTGTCGCGCCCCCACGATGGCTGGGTCGAACAGGACCCGCGCGATTGGTTCACCGCCTGCGCCGATGCGATTGCAGGGCTGGAGGTTGATCTGGCCGCTGTGCAGGGCATCGGGCTTAGCGGGCATATGCATGGCGCGACTCTGCTGGATGGTGCGGGCACGCCGCTGCGCCCCTGTATGCTGTGGAACGACACCCGCGCCGCAGCACAGGCCGCCGCGATGGATGCCGACCCCCTCTGGCGCGCGGTCACGGGCAACATCGTGTTCCCCGGTTTCACCGCGCCCAAAGTGGAATGGGTGCGCGACCATGAACCCGATATTTTCGCGCGGATCGACAAGGTGCTGCTGCCCAAGGACGCGCTGCGTTTCTGGCTGACCGGCGACGCCGTTTCAGAGATGTCGGATGCCGCAGGCACAAGCTGGCTGGATACCGGCGCGCGCGACTGGTCCGACGCTTTGCTGGAAAGGTCCGGCCTCACGCGAGCACAGATGCCATCACTGGTTGAAGGATCGCAGGTGTCAGGGCACCTAAGCGGCTCTATCGCCGCGCAACTGGGCCTACCTGCGGGGATCCCCGTTGCGGGGGGCGGTGGCGATAATGCCGCCTCGGCCATCGGGATGGGTGTCGTGAAACCGGGTCAGGCGTTCGTCTCGCTTGGCACCTCGGGCGTGCTGTTTGCCGCGACGCCGGGCTATGCCGCGGCACCTGAAAGCGCGCTGCACAGCTTTTGCCACGCGCTGCCGGATCTGTGGCACCAGATGGGGGTGATCCTGTCGGCCACGGATTCGCTGAATTGGCTGGCCGGTGTGTTGAACGAGGACGCGCGGACGCTCACCTCTGATCTGGGCGCGCTACAGGCTCCCGGCCGCACGATCTTTATGCCCTATCTGGGCGGCGAGCGGACGCCCCATAACGACGCCAATATCCGGGGCGGTTTCCTGCATCTGGCTCATAACACCGACCGCGCCGCCATGACCCGCGCGGTGCTAGAAGGGGTAACCCACGCCCTGCGCGACAGTTTCGACGCGATGCGGCACACCGGCACCCACATCGACAGCCTGATCGCCGTCGGTGGCGGGTCAAAATCCGATTACTGGCTGTCGGCCATTGCAACGTCGCTGAACATGCCGATCCAGCTGCCCGCCGCGGGTGATTTTGGCGGTGCCCTTGGGGCTGCGCGCTTGGGTCGTATGGCCGCCACAGGTGCCGGGGCCGAGATCGCCGTGCCGCCCCCCATTTCCCGCGTAATAGAGCCTGTTCCGGCCCTGGTAGACGCCTTTTCAGAGGCCCACGCCCGATATTCAGACACGTATAGCGCCGTAAAACATTTGCGCTAAGACAAGAAGGACCATCCCCATGACCAGCTTTTTCGACGGCATCCCGACGATCTCTTACGACCCGCAAGCGGACCATGATTTCGCCTATCGCAGCTATAATCCCGACGAGATGCTGATGGGCAAGACGATGGCAGAGCATCTGCGCTTTGCCGTCGCCTATTGGCACAGTTTCGCATGGGAAGGCGGCGACCCTTTTGGCGGCCAGACCTTCCTGCGCCCGTGGTTCGACACCACGATGGACGCCGCCCGCGCCAAAGCTGAAACCGCGTTTGATATGTTCAAGATTCTCGGTCAGCCGTATTTCTGCTTCCACGACGCCGATGTGCGCCCCGAGGGCGATACCTTTGCCGAAAGCACCGCGCGGCTGCACGAGATCACCGATTACTTTGGCGAGAAGATGGAGCAGACGGGCACCAAGCTGCTTTGGGGCACGGCCAACCTGTTTTCCAACCGCCGCTATATGTCGGGCGCTGCCACCAACCCCGATCCCGATATCTTTGCCTATGCCGCCGCGACGGTGAAGGAATGTATCGACGTCACCCACAAGCTGGGCGGCGAGAACTATGTGCTGTGGGGCGGGCGCGAAGGCTATGAAACGTTGCTGAACACCGACCTGAAACGCGAACGCGAACAGGCGGGGCGTTTCTTGCAGATGTCCGTCGAATACGCCCGCAAGATCGGCTTCAAAGGCGCCATTCTGATCGAGCCTAAACCGCAGGAACCGACCAAACACCAGTATGATTATGACGTTGCCACCGTCTATGGTTTCCTCAAGGACTACGGGCTTGAGAACGAGGTGAAGGTGAACATCGAACAGGGTCACGCCATTCTTGCCGGGCATTCGTTCGAACACGAATTGGCGATGGCCTCGGCGCTTGGAATTTTCGGGTCGATCGACATGAACCGCAACGACTACCAGTCAGGCTGGGACACCGACCAGTTCCCCAATTCCGTCCCCGAAGTCGCGCTGGCCTATTACGAAGTGCTGAAAGCCGGCGGTTTCACCACCGGCGGCACCAACTTTGACGCCAAACTGCGCCGCCAGTCGCTGGACGCCGAGGATCTGATCCTTGCCCATGTCGGTGCGATGGATGTCTGTGCCAAGGGCCTGAAAGCCGCCGCCGCGATGCTGGAAGATGGCAAGCTCGAAGCGGCGCGTGACGCGCGCTATGCCGGTTGGGGCTCTGAACGCGGCCAAGGCCTGCTGAGCAGCGATCTGGAGACGATCAACGCGCAGGTCAAAGCCGATGCGCTGAACCCGCAGCCCGCCTCGGGGCGTCAGGAAGCGCTGGAAAATCTGGTAAACCGCTATCTTTAAGCTGTTACATGGCGCTGTTAGGGGTCTAGGCTGACCGATAAGGGGGCCCAAGATGTTCAAACGCTACGCCATTTACTATACGCCGCCGCCGGGGGATTTCGCCCGGCGGGGCGCGGTCTGGTTGGGATGGGATGTGCAGGCAGGCGAAGCTGTGGCACATCCCGATATCGAGGGGCTTGATATTGCCAANCTGACCCAANGACCACGCAAATACGGGCTACACGGGACGGTCAAGGCGCCGTTCNTTCTGGCNGANGCNACCAGCGCGGCACAGCTGACCGAAGGCCTCGCCGCCTTTTGCAAGGGGCAAGCGCCGGTGCAGTTGGATGGGCTGGCGCTGTCGCAGATCGGGCGGTTTCTGGCGCTGGTGCCGCAGGGCGACACGACCGCGCTTGGNAGNCTTGCGGCCTCTGCCAATGTGGTGCTGGACGCCTTCCGCGCGCCGCTGTCAGAGGCGGAGTTCACGCGCAAGAACGCCCCCTACCTGACCGATCAGCAGCGGATTTACCTCAAAACCTACGGATACCCCCATATTATGGAGTATTTCCGCTTTCACATCACCCTCACCGGACCGCTTGCGCCCGATCAGATCGACCCCGTAAAAACGGCTCTGCACCGCTATTTAGGATCGGATACCCCTGCCCCCTTCACCATCGATAGTCTGACGCTNTGTGGCGAGGATGCGCAGGGACGTTTTCACGAGGTCGAACGCTTCGCGTTTGGCACCTGACCCACGAAAAACGCCGCCCTGCATCCCTGCAAGGCGGCGTTTTGTCAGACGGTATGCACCGGCTTAGTAGCGGTANTGNTCNGGNTTGAACGGGCCTTCGGGTGTGACGCCGATNTAAGCGGCTTGTTCGCTGCTCAGCTGGGTCAGTTTCACGCCGATACGATCAAGNTGCAAACGGGCGACTTTCTCGTCCAGATGCTTGGGCAGGATATAGACCTTGTTCTCGTATTTGCCGGTGTTTTCCCACAGTTCGATCTGCGCCANCACCTGGTTGGTGAAAGACGCGGACATGACGAAGGACGGGTGACCGGTGGCNTTGCCAAGGTTCAGCAGACGNCCTTCGGACAGCAGGATCAGACGGTTGCCCGAAGGCATCTCGATCATGTCGACCTGTTCCTTGATGTTGGTCCACTTGTGGTTCTTCAGCGCGGCAACCTGGATTTCATTGTCAAAGTGGCCGATGTTGCCAACAATCGCCATATCCTTCATCTCGCGCATATGCTCGATGCGGATCACGTCCTTGTTGCCGGTGGTGGTGATGAAGATGTCGGCACTGTCCAGCACGTCTTCCAGCAGGACAACCTCGAACCCGTCCATCGCGGCTTGCAGCGCGCAGATCGGGTCGGCTTCGGTCACTTTCACGCGGGCACCGGCACCGGCCAGCGATGCGGCAGAGCCTTTGCCAACGTCGCCATAGCCACAGACAACAGCAACCTTACCGGCCATCATCACGTCTGTCGCGCGGCGGATACCGTCGACCAGCGATTCACGGCAGCCGTATTTATTGTCGAACTTGGACTTGGTGACGCTGTCGTTGACGTTGATCGCGGGGAAGGGCAGCTGGCCTTGCTTCACCAGATCATACAGACGGTGGACGCCTGTGGTGGTTTCCTCGGACACGCCCTTGATCTGGTCGCGCATCTTGGTGAACCAGCCGGGGGATTGCTCCATCCGCNTTTGGATCTGCGCCTTGATCGCGACTTCTTCTTCCGACGACGGCACGGGGATCACATCTTCGCCAGCTTCGGCACGGGCGCCCAGCAGGATGTACAGNGTCGCATCGCCGCCATCATCAAGGATCAGGTTCGGGCCGTCGGGGAACTGGAAGGATTTATCNAGNTAATCCCAATGCTCTTCCAGCGATTGCCCCTTGATCGCGAAAACAGGCGTGCCGCCTTCGGCAATCGCCGCCGCCGCGTGATCCTGGGTCGAGAAGATGTTGCACGACGCCCAACGGACATCGGCCCCCAATGCGACAAGCGTTTCGATCAGAACAGCGGTCTGGATCGTCATGTGCAGCGAGCCCACGATGCGCGAACCGGACAGCGGTTTGCTGTCGCCGTATTCCGCGCGCAAGGCCATCAGGCCGGGCATTTCGGTTTCTGCGATATCAAGTTCCTTGCGGCCATAGGCGGCAAGGCTAATGTCTTTAACGATGTAATCGTTGGCCATCGGGGCATCCCTTTTCAAAAGATCGGCTATGTATCGTATATTTGAAAAGGGCCGTAGCACTTTGATGCGGTGATCTCAACGGTGGCGGTCAAGCGTCACACGAAACGGTTACTCTGCCGAGGCGACGATCATCTCGTCCGTGGTCATCCCCGCCATCCAGTTTGCCCCCTGCGCGGTGACGCAGGCCATNCCGTTCGACAGGGTNTTTACAGCAGACCATGTGCCNGTGTCATCCGAGGCCCAGATTTGCACCGCGCCGTCGTCCTGNCCTTCAACCGGTGTTTCGCCGTACCAATCCACCAGCGACGCCTTNAGNTCTTGCGCGGGCATGCAGACNTCGCTTGCCANTGCGGGTGCGGCCACGGTCCCGAGGCCAAGTGCGAGTGTGAGAGCAGAAATAACAGGTTTCATGATCGTCTCCTTCGTGGGAAGAACACGGCGAAACCCGCAAATGTTCCACGTGTCAAAGGCAGAGCAATAGAATGGCGCAGCAATCCCGTGCATGGCAACGTATGTTATCCGGNCGCAGGCTTGACCTGCTNGACCCGACGCCGGTCGATATAGAGATCGAGGATATCGCCCACGGGCTGGCCTTTGTCGCGCGGTGGAACGGGCAAACGCGGGGGGATTTTGCCTATTCCGTGGCCGAACATTCGCTGCTGGTCGAGACGATTTACGGCCGGATGAACCCCAAGGCCCCGCCAAAGTGGCGGTTGGCCGCGCTGCTGCATGATGCACCGGAATATGTGATCGGCGATATGATCTCTCCGGTGAAGGCGGCGGTCGGGCCGGAATATGGTGCGCTGGATGACCGGNTGATGTCCGCGATCCATATCCGCTTTGGNCTGCCTGCGGCGCTGCCGAAATCNGTCAAGCAGCAGATCAAGCGCGCCGANAAGGTCAGCGCCTGGATGGAGGCGACGCAGATCGCCGGTTTCTCGGAGGCNGAGGCGTCCAAGTTCTTTGGCCGACCCAAGCCCGATCTGATGGAGGGGCTGTCGATCATGCTGCGCCCGCCGGTGGAAACGCGCAATGACTTCACCGCGCGGCATCTGGATTTGCTGGGCGCGCTGTGATGGTCAAGGTCCGCCCGCCAATCGCGCTGGATGCCGGCAATATGGCGCAGTTGCTGAACGAGATCATCACCATCGGGGGNACCACCGCGATGACCCGCCCTGTCACCGGCAAGGATCTGACCNAATGGATGNCCAGCAACGCCGATCAAAGCGCGTGGCATGTGGCNCTGGACGATCAGGAAAACGTCGTNGGGTTCCAGTGGATCAGCCCGCACCCCGATCTGCCGCNCGAGGCCTGCGACATCGCGAGCTTTGTGCAGGTTGGTCGTACCGGTCTGGGCATCGGNTCNGCGCTGTTTGATGCCACCGCGCAGGCAGCGGCACGGCTGGGNTATGTCTGGATCAACGCCACGATCCGCGCCGACAACCACGGCGGGCTGACCTATTACCNAAGNCGCGGGTTTCGCGACTGGCANTANGACGAAGGGGTCGCGCTTGCCTCGGGTCAGGTCNTGGACAANATCAGCAAACGCTACGACGTGTAGCGCGTTACTGCGGGGACCGTTTTGCCAGGATGCGCTGCAGGGTCCGGCGGTGCATGTTCAGCCGCCGCGCCGTTTCGGACACNTTTCTATCGCAAAGCTCGTAGACACGCTGGATATGTTCCCACCGCACACGATCCGCGCTCATGGGGTTTTCCGGAGGCGGCGGCATGTCATCGCCCGAGGCCAGCAGCGCGTTCACGATGTCATTGGCNTCAGCGGGTTTTGACAGGTAATCNGTCGCACCGATCTTGACCGCGGCGACGGCGGTGGCGATGGCACCGTAGCCGGTCAACACCACAACCCGCGCATCGGGGCGTTTGTCGCGCAGCACCTCGACCACATCCAGCCCGTTGCCGTCCTGCAACCGCAGATCGACCACCGCATAGGCCGCGGGCCGCGCGGTCGCGATGGCCACACCGGCNGCGACNGAACCGGCGGTTTCTACGTCAAAGCCGCGCTTCTCCATCGCCTTGGCAAGGCGTCGCAGAAACGGTTCGTCATCATCCACCAGAAGGAGGGACCGATCCTCGCCGAGATCAANCGCATTTTCCTGAACCATATCATGCTCCGCTGGTTGAATGTTGTACCGGGACTTTATCCAGATATGTGGCGGTGGCCTAGCTTGGTCAAACTTTTACTGATGTTCCACAAANCAGGCGACCTTGTCGGCCAGCTGNTCTGGCGGGACATCGCGGCGGAAGAAATCGACGAAACCTTCGCCCGGCATCACCAGATAACTAAAGGTCGAATGGTCCACGAGGTAGTCATCGCCTTCATCCTCATGCGCCTTGTAATAGGTGCGGTAGGCATCGCTTGCTGCTTTGACCTGTGCGGGAGATCCGGTCAGACCGATCATCTTGGGGTGCATGTTGGCGGCGAAATCNCCAACAACTTCAGGGGTATCGCGGGCAGGATCGACGGAAATGAACACCGGCGTCACGGACATACCACGCGCCTCCAGCTCATCCACGGCGCGGGCGTTCCGGTCCACNTCCAGCGGGCAGACGTCCGGGCAGAAGGTATAGCCAAAGTAAACGAGGCTGGGTTCGGTGATCACATCCGCGTCCGTCACGGTCTGGCCTTGGGCGTTCACCAGTTCGAACGGCCCGCCCAATTCGGCACCACCGGCCACGGCAGAGTTCTTGCACTGAGCGTATTTGTCNCTGTCGCCATCGGTCCGGTATACCAGCATCAGGGATACCGCCAGAAACGCCAGCACGACCAACACCGCGCCAATTGCCAACACTCTTCTCATATTCATTCTCCTGCGCGGTTAGGCGCTCTTGATCCCGGTCGGACACAGACCTACGCTTTCCCTTTATCAACGNAANCGACATTTTGAAAAGGTGCGCCGATGACGCAGGCCGCTAACATTCCCGTGGGTAGAGGCCTGGGCAANGGCGCGCGTGCCAACTGGATCCGCCTGCGCACGATGATCGTGCTGCGGTGGGTGGCGATTGCGGGGCAACTGACGGCGATCACCGTCGCGCAACGCATCTTTGGCCTGCAGCTGGAACTGGGGNTGTGCTATTTCGCGATTGGCGTGTCGGTGATCGGNAATCTGATCGCCATTCTGGTNTTTCCCGAAAACAAGCGTNTGTCTGANTATGAAAACCTGCTGATGGTGCTGTTCGATCTGGTGCAGCTGGCCTTTCTGCTGTTCCTGACGGGCGGGCTGCATAATCCGTTTTCGCTGTTGTTGCTGGGGCCGGTGACCATCTCTGCCACGGCGCTGAGCCTGCGGTCGACCATCGTGCTTTGTGGCACAGCCATTGGGCTGGCGACGGGGTTGGCGCTGTTTCACCTGCCGTTGNTCACCCAGAACGGGGGCCGGCTTGAGCTGCCGGGTATCTTTATCTTCGGCATCTGGATCGCNCTGGTGATCGCGATTGTGTTCTCTACCGCCTATTCCCGCCGCGTCACCACCGAGATCCATTCGATGGCNGACGCCTTGGCCGCCACCCAGATGGCGCTGGCGCGCGAACAGAAGCTGACCGACCTTGGCGGCGTGGTGGCCGCTGCCGCACATGAACTGGGCACGCCCCTTGCCACGATCAAACTGGCCAGCAGCGAGCTGTGGAATGAACTGCAAGACCAGCCCGATCTGGCCGAGGATGCCGCGTTGATCCGCGATCAGGCCGACCGGTGCCGCGATATTCTGCGCGACATGGGGCGGGCGGGCAAAGACGATCTGCATCTGCGCCAAGCCCCCTTGATGACGGTGCTTGAAGAAGCCGCCGAACCGCACCGGATGCGCGGCAAGANNTTTACCTTTACCCTCGGNCCAGATGCCGGNGACGCCGCCGACCAGCCCGCGATCCTGCGCCGNCCNGAGNTNATCCACGGCCTGCGCAACCTGATGCAGAACGCGGTGGATTTCGCCGCNACAACGGTCTGGGTAGAGGCGAACTGGTCTGAGACAGTCATCTCGGTCCGGATATTTGACGATGGTACGGGCTTTCCGCCGCATATCCTTGGCCGCATCGGTGACCCTTTCATGCGGCGGCGCCCTTCGGACCNCAGCAACGCGCGGCGCCCCGAATACGAAGGCATGGGNCTGGGGCTGTTCATCGCCAAGACCTTGCTTGAACGCTCGGGTGCGGAGCTTCGTTTTGCCAACGGGCCGGACAGCGCCCCCAAGACGGACACCCCCGTCGGTGCGGTGGTCAAGGTCACATGGCCCCGCGAAAAGCTGGATGCGCATCACGGCGAAACGCCCCTGCCCACCGGAGAGAACACNCGCTTCACGTGATCCNTGCGGCAGCGGCGTGGGGGGCACCAAAGACGANCTCGGCGATTTTCCGCGGTAGGTCACACGGCCATTCACACGGCAGTTAATAAACTGTTAACTATTTGGGCGCTTAACTGAGTGGAACCCTAAAGAATTGAGTCCCGCCGTGGCTTCCACCTTCGACATTGCGCTCGTGATNTTTGCCATTCTTTCGAGTGGCTATATCGCCTATCTCTGGCTCGATAACGCAGAGACCGCCGACAAGGCCGATCCGCGGGGGGAGCCCGAGCTGTCCTATCTTTTTGACCACGGGGTGTTGCAGCACGCCTCTGGCACGACAGCGCAGTTTTGCCCGCTAGAGGCGGGGTTTCACGAATGGTCCGACTTGCATCACAACGTGTCAGGTCGCTTTGCGATGTTCCCCGACAAACCCCCTTCGACGCCCGAAGGCCAATTGATCGTCCCGGCCACCGACCCCAAGATTCACACGCTGATCCGCATCACTTGGGAAAAGCACCTGTGCCGCGTGGTGGTGCTGGACCCCAATGATATGGGCGTCGATCTGCGGTCAGAGGCAGAGGTCACGCTGACGCGGCTACGCTCTACCGTGTCGGTGCCGCTTTGGCATACGGACCATGCAAACCGGCTGCTTTGGTACAACGATGCCTATCACGAGTTGTTTAACGCCTGTCACCCCGGTCAGGCGATTGAAACGCAGCGGTTGTTTCCCAGCGATTTCAGCAACGCGACCCATCGTCTGTCCTTGCGCGACCGGACCACGGGGGTGAAAGACTGGTACGCGGTCACCCACAGCCAATCGCGTAGCATCAACTGCTATCAGGCGACCTGCATCACCACATTGGTCCGCGCCGAAGAGGCGCAACGCAATTTCGTGCAAACCTTGACCAAGACCTTTGCGCAGCTGTCCATCGGGCTCGCGATATTTGACCGCAAAAGCCAGCTGGTGCTGTTTAACCCGGCGTTAATCGACCTGACCGGATTGGGAGCGCAGTTCCTGAGCGCCCGCCCCGCGATCCAGACCTTCTTCGACAAGCTGCGCGAGGCGCGCAAAATCCCCGAGCCCAAGGATTATGCCACCTGGCGCACCACCGTGTCCGAGCTGATCAGCGCCGCCTATGATGGCCGCTATGAAGAGATATGGTCGCTTGAGTCAGGGCAAACCTTTCGGGTCAAGGGTCGGCCGCACCCCGACGGGGCCACGGCCTTCCTGATAGAGGATATCAGCGCCCAGGTCAGCCTGACCCGCACCTTCAGGGCAGAACTGGAACAGGGTCAGGCGATGCTTGATACGCTGGACGATGCCATCGTCGTCTTTTCGTCGTCGGGTATCCTGACCTTCTCTAACACTGCGTATAATGACCTTTGGGGTGTCGATCCCGACATGACCTTTGCCGATATCTCTATCCACGACGCCATTCAGGGCTGGCACCGCCGGTCCGCCCCCAATCTGCTGTGGCAAGAGATAGAGGATTTCGTCACCAACCGCGAAGATCGCATGAAGTGGAGCATGCCGCTGTATCTTGCCAATGGGACAGAACTGACCTGCCTGTTTTCCCCCATCGTGGACGGGGCCACGCTGATCCGGTTTCACCAGCCGAAAAAGCCGGTGGCAGAGATTGAAAACCCCGAAGCCGAGAAACCGCCACAAGACGCCTGACGCCCCGCTTTCGCCTTGCGGCGCACCACCACGCCCAAGTAACCTTGGCGCATGGCATCACACGCACTTGATCTTACGCTGCATGACGCAGACCAAACCGCCCGANTGGCCGTGACCCTTGGGNGCGCGCTNACTGCGGGCGACGTTGTTTTNCTGACCGGCGACGTTGGCGCGGGCAANACGCATTTCGCGCGGGCNCTGATCCAGTCGCTGCTGGCGGTGCCCGAAGACGTGCCCTCGCCCACCTTCACGCTGGTGCAGACCTATGACGCCCCCGCCGCCGCGATCTGGCATGCGGATCTGTATCGTCTGACCTCTGTCTACGAGATCGAAGAGCTGGGGCTGACCGATGCGTTCAGCGATGCCATCTGCCTTGTGGAATGGCCCGACAGGCTGGGCGATCTGCGCCCCGAAGACGCGCTTGATCTGACGTTGACGGTCANCGGCGACGACACACGGCGGCTCTCTGCCACGTGGAACGACGATAAATGGCCCGAAAAGCTGGGGGCATGGCGCAAATGAACGACCGTATGACCGCNNTGGACNGCTTCCTTGCCGATGCGGGNTGGGCACAGGCGCGGCGCGATCTGCTGGCCGGGGACGCATCGAACCGCCGCTATGACCGTCTGACCCGTGATGATGGCCGCACCGCCGTGCTGATGGACGCCCCCGCCGACAAGGGNGAAGACGTNCGCCCCTTTGTCCGCATCGCCGANTGGCTGCGCGCCCAAGGGGCCAGCGCGCCCGANATNTACGCGCAAGACGCAGGCAACGGCTTTCTGCTGATCGAGGATCTGGGCGATGACCTGTTTGCGCGGCTGATGNTCCAATCGCCCGCNATGACGCGGCAGCTTTATACCGCCGCGACNGACTGNCTGCTGGACCTGCACAAGGCCCCGCCCCCNGATCTGCCGCTCTGCGATGCCGATTGGCTGACAGAGGCGGCGCAGATGGTGTTTGACTGGTACGCCCCCGACAGCGGNGCCGCGGCGGAGTTTAACGCCCTCTTCACCCCGCTGGCCCGNGCGCTGGACAATAGCCCCCGTGTGATCATCCTGCGCGATTACCACGCTGAAAACCTGTTGTGGCGGCCCGAGCGGACGGGCTCTGCCCGCGTGGGGCTGCTGGATTTCCAAGACGCGCTACAGGGCCACCCCGCCTATGATCTGGTNTCGATCCTGCAAGATGCGCGGCGCGATGTGACCCCGCAGATCGAGGCGGCGATGATCGCCCNTTACATCCGGCANAGCGGACNGGATGATGCCGCCTTCCGCAGCGCCTATGCCTTGCTTGGCCTGCAACGCAACCTGCGGATCTTGGGGATCTTTGCACGGCTTTGCNTGCGNGACGGCAAGGCGCATTACGTCGATTTCATCCCCCGCGTTTGGGGCTATGTGCAGCGTAACCTTGATNATCCGGCGCTTGCACCCTTGGCCNATGTGCTGCGTCCCGCCCTCCCCGCGCCGACCCCCGATTTTCTGAAGGATTTGAAAGCCAGATGCGCCACGCCCCAGATGCCGTGATGATGTTTGCCGCCGGCTTCGGCACGCGGATGCAACATCTGACCAAAGACCAGCCCAAGCCGATGATCCCAGTCGCNGGCANGCCGTTGATCGACCACGCGCTTGATCTNGCGCGCGGTGTCGCGCCGCGNCGGATCGTNGTGAACCTGCACTATAAGCCCGACGCACTGCTGGNTCATCTGGCAGGGCGCGACGTGCAGACGATTGTGGAACAGCCCGATATTCTGGAAACCGGCGGCGGGCTNCGCAANGCGTTGCCGCTTTTGGGCGACGGNCCNGTNTTTACCATGAACACCGATGCGATCTGGGCGGGNCCCAACCCGCTGTCCTTGCTGGCNGACGCATGGGACCCCGACAGGATGGATGCGCTGCTGATGGGCGTGCCGGTGGCGCAGGCCGTGGGGCATGGGGGCGACGGAGACTTTACGATGGGCNCCGACGGCGCGTTGAAACGCGGGCCGGGGGTTGTCTATGGCGGNGTGCANATCATCAAAACCGACTTGTTAGAGACGATTTCANAGCGTGCATTCTCGCTCAACCTNNTGTGGGATGTGATGCTGGACCGCGGGCGGATGTACGGGCTGTCCTATCCCGGGCGCTGGTGCGATGTCGGCCACCCCGGCGGGATCACCCTTGCCGAANACATGCTGGACGCCGCCGATGTTTGAACNGCAGGACGCACCGCGCGTTTTCGGGCTNGCCCCNGGCGTCGACTTTCCCAAGGAACTGGTGCGGGGTTTGCTTGCGCGGCTGGAAGGGCAACCNGCCCATGCCATCGGGCGGATCGATCTGGTGGTGAACACCCGCCGGATGCAGCGGCGTTTGCGCGATATNTTTGACGCGGGNCCGCCCAGCCTNCTGCCGCGCATCCATCTGATCGACAACCTTGATNCCCTTGGCAGCGGCGTTGACCTGCCNCGCCCCGGTCCGGCTCTACGCCGCCGGTTAGAGTTGATTACGCTGGTGTCAAAGCTGCTGGATCAAGCGCCTGAACTGGCTCCGCGCGCGTCGCTTTATGACCTGTCGGACAGTCTGGCGCAGTTGATCGACGAAATGCAGGGCGAGGGCGTGCCGGTCGAGGCCGTGACCGAGCTGGATGTGAGTGACCAATCGGGCCATTGGGAACGCGCGAAACAGTTCCTCGCCATCGCGCACCAGTATCTGGGGGAAAGCGTCACCCGCCCCGATCCGCGTGCGCGGCAACGTCAGGTCGCACAGCGCCTGATCGCAGAGTGGGAGCAGAACCCGCCCCGGCANCCGGTGATCGTCGCGGGCTCTACCGGATCGCGGGGCACCTCTGCCCTGNTGATGGAGGCGGTGGCAAAGCTGCCNCAAGGCGCGCTTGTGCTNCCCGGTTTCTGTTTCGACATGCCGCAAGCGGTCTGGACCGATCTGGGCGAGGATCAGGAAAAGATCTCGCAGGATCATCCGCAATACCGGTTCCGCGACCTGCTGCGCCAGCTCGAGATGTCGCGCAGCAAGATCGAGGCCTGGACCGACACGCCACCGCCCTCCGCCGCGCGCAATGCGTTGGTGTCGCTGTCCCTGCGCCCGGCCCCTGTGACCCACGTCTGGCTGACCGAAGGGCCGAAACTGCCCGATCTGCATCAGGCCACCGAAGGGTTAACNCTGATACAGGCCCCCACCCCGCGNGCNGAAGCGCTNGCGATTGCGCTGCGCCTGCGCCAAGCNGTCGAGGANGGNAAAACCGCCGCGCTGATCACCCCNGACCGGATGCTNTCGCGTCAGGTGACCTCGGCGCTGGACCGGTGGAACATCCTGCCCGACGACAGCGCGGGCCTGCCGCTGCATCTGTCGCCTCCGGGTCGGTTCTTGCGTCACGTGGGCGATCTGTTCCTGCGCAAGCTCGATTCCGAAGCCTTGCTGACCCTGCTGAAACACCCGCTGACTCACAGCGGCGGCGATCGCAATTTTCACCAGCTCAACACCCAACGGCTGGAACTGCAACTGCGCCGCGACGGGCTGCCCTATCCGGATGCGGAAGGTGTGTTGAAACTGGCGCGCAAGACGGTATCGCGGTCGAAAGACCCCGCGCAAATGGATGTCTGGGCCGATTGGGTCGGCACCCATCTGACCGATTGCGAACTCACCGGCGACCGGCCGCTAGAGGACTGGGTCGCCCTGCATATGGCGCTGGCCGATGCCATCGCCGACGGTGCCACGCCAAGCCAGCCCAACGGGTTGTGGCAGCATCACGCGGGCGAAGAGGCGGCGAAGGTGATGAACGACCTTGCCGAAAACGCGCCCTATGGGGGCGAGATGTCGGCGGCGGATTACACCGATTTGGTGGGTGCCCTGCTGCAACAGGGCGAAATCCGCGACCGCGACGCGCCGCATCACAACGTCATGATCTGGGGCACGCTAGAGGCCCGCGTGCAAGGCGCCGATCTGGTGATCCTTGGCGGGCTGAATGACAGCACTTGGCCCGAAGCCCCGCCGCCCGACCCTTGGCTGAACCGCCAGATGCGCCTGAAAGCCGGTTTGCTGCTGCCCGAACGGCGGATCGGCCTGTCGGCCCATGACTATCAGCAATCCATTGCCGCGCCCGAGGTCTGTTTGACCCGCGCGATCCGGTCGGACGAGGCGGAAACCGTGCCTTCGCGTTGGCTGAATCGTTTGGGCAACCTGCTGAACGGTTTGCCCGCACAGGGCGGTGATGCGGCGTGGAAGGCGATGATCAAACGCGGCGACCACTGGCTGGATCAGGCCCGCGCGCTGGAAACCGTGACCCGTGTGCCCCCCGCGCCGCGCCCGTCGCCGCGCCCGCCCCGTGCCGCACGCCCCCACGCGCTGTCGGTGACAGAGATCAAGCGCCTGATCCGCGACCCCTATGCGATCTATGCCAAACACAGCCTGAAACTGCGTGCGCTGAACCCGCTGGTGCAATCGCCAGACGCGCCCGTGCGCGGCATCATCGTGCACGAGATTATGGAACGGTTCATCAAATCGGTGACAGCGGAGCCTGCGCTTTTGACGAAAAGCCATTTGTTAGAGACTGCCCGCACCGTGTTAGAGGCCGAAGCCCCCTGGCCCGCCGCGCGCGTCATGTGGCTGACCAAGATCGAACGGATTGCCGATTGGTTCATCGAAAACGAATTGCACCGACAAAGCTATTCCACCCCCGCCGCCTTTGAAAAAGCCGCCAAGGGCAGTCATGAGTTCCCCGATCTGGGCTTTACCCTTATGGGCTTTGCCGACCGGATCGACAGGACGGAAGATGGCGATATTCTGATCTATGACTACAAGACCGGCACGCCGCCCAGTGTGGCCGAGCAGAAAGCCTTTGATAAGCAGTTGCTGCTCGAAGCCGCGATGGTCGAGGAAGGCGGGTTTAAAGAAATCGGCCCCGCCCCCGTTGCCCAAGCCGCCTATATCGGGCTTGGCAGCAAACCGGTGGAACGCCCAGCGCCGCTTGAGGATGAACCCCCGCACGAGGTGCTGGCCAAGTTGCACGCGCTGATCACCAGCTACCTGTCGGATGAACAGGGGTTTACCGCGCGCCGGATGGTTAAAACCACGGATTTTGCGGGCGATTATGACCAGTTGGCCCGGTTTGGCGAATGGGATGCCACGACCGAACCCACGCCGGAGGATCTGACATGACCGCCCCCTTTGACGACGCCACCCGCGCCCAGATCGACGCGGCGCGGCCCGATGCCTCTACGTGGTTGGGGGCGAATGCGGGGTCGGGTAAGACCCGCGTGCTGACCGACCGCGTGGCGCGGCTGTTGCTGAACGGGGTCGAACCGCAGCATATCCTGTGTCTGACCTACACCAAGGCCGCCGCGTCAGAGATGCAGAACCGGCTGTTCAAACGGCTCGGTGCCTGGGCTATGCTGACCGACGCCGATCTGCGTCATTCGCTGTCGGAGCTGGGGGTCGACGATGGCTTTACCCCCGAAAAGCTGCGCATGGCCCGAACCCTGTTTGCCCGCGCCATCGAAACCCCCGGCGGGCTGAAGATTCAGACGATCCATTCGTTCTGTGCGTCACTATTACGGCGCTTTCCCCTAGAAGCAGGGGTGAGCCCGCAGTTCACCGAAATCGAAGACCGCGCCGCCGATCTGCTGCGGGCCGAGATCGTGGACACCATGGCCGAAGGGCAGGATGCCGCGCTGATCACAACGCTGGCGCGGATGTACACGGGCGAGGATTTCAGCAAGCTTACCCGCAGTATCGTCGGGCAGCGCGAAGGCTTTGCCACTGTGCTGTCATGGGAAGACGTGCTGGCATTGTTCGATCAGCCCGCCGACCTGACCGAGGAGAAGATCACGGCTTCGGTGTTTCTGGGATCAGAGGCGATGATCCTTGAACAGATGATCCCGCCGATGCGGGCCAAGGGCGGGCTGGACGGCAAAGCGGCGGAAAAGCTGGCGACGATCCAGACAATGGATATCTCTGCCCTGCCCGTTCTGGAAGACGTGATGCTGACCGGTGCGGGCGCCAAGGAACCCTTTACCGCCAAGGTCGGCAGCCTGCCCACGAAACCGACGCAAAAGCTGCTGTTTGATCTGATGCCGCAGGTCGATGACCTGATGCGGCGGGTGGAAGATGCCCGTGACGCGCGGCTGGCGCTGCGGGCGGCGCAGAAGACCCATGTGCTGCATCAATTCGCGCATCGTTTCCTTGAAATCTATGCCCACGAGAAACAGAAACGCGGCTGGCTCGACTTTGATGATCTGATCCTCAAGGCGCGGGCGCTGCTGACCAACCCTGCGGTCGCGGCTTGGGTGCTTTATCGGATCGACGGTGGCATTGATCATATTCTGGTGGACGAAGCGCAGGATACCAGCCCGCGCCAATGGGATGTGATCGAACGGCTGGCGGATGAATTTTACAGCGGCGACGGTGCCCGCGAAGAGGAAGACCGCACGCTGTTCGTTGTGGGCGACAAAAAACAGTCGATCTATTCCTTTCAGGGGGCCGACCCGCGCGAGTTTGATCACAAACAGGATCTGTTTGAACAGAAGATCACCCAAGCGGGTCAGATCTTTCAACGGCGCAGTCTTGAGTATTCGTTCCGATCGTCCTCGGCGATCCTGCAACTGGTGGATACAACGCTTGCCCCGCATACGGATGCAGGGTTTCAGGCCGATGCGGCGCATAAGGCGTTCAAATCCGCCCTGCCTGGCCGTGTTGATCTTTGGCCCGTGGTCGAGAAAACCGATGAGCCCGATGACCGTGAATGGTCCGATCCTGTCGATCAAAAGTCGGCGCATCACCATACGGTCGTTCTGGCCGATCAGGTCGCGTCGCAGATCAAGGAGCTGATCGAGGGCGAACATTATCTTCCCGTCGATACCGATACCCCCGGCGCCTTTGCGCGGCGGCGTATTCGGGCCGGTGACTTTTTGATCCTTGTGCAGCGGCGCAGTGATCTGTTCTCGGAAATCATCCGCGCGTGCAAAACGGCCAATGTGCCGATTGCGGGCGCGGACCGGCTCAAGGTCGGGGCCGAACTGGCGGTCAAGGATCTGGCGGCGCTGCTGAGCTTCCTTGCCACGCCCGAAGACAGCCTGTCGCTGGCGACGGCGCTGAAATCGCCTCTGTTCGGGTGGACAGAGCAGATGTTGTTCACCCTGTCCCACTACCGCAAGGAAGATCACCTGTGGCAGGCCTTGCGCAGCAGCGATGCCTACCCCGAAACCGTTGCGATCCTCCGAGATTTGCGGGCACAGGTCGATTTCCTGCGGCCCTATGACCTGATCGAACGTATCCTGACCCGCCATGACGGGCGCCGCAAGCTGCTGGCGCGGCTGGGGTCAGAGGCAGAGGACGGGATCAACGCCATGCTCTCGCAGGCGCTATCGTATGAACGCGGCGCGATCCCCAGCCTCACGGGGTTTCTGGTGTGGATGCAGACCGACGACCTCGAGATCAAGCGCCAGATCGACAATGCCTCGGATCAGGTGCGTGTGATGACCGTGCACGGGGCAAAGGGGCTTGAGGCGCCGATCGTGATCCTGCCGGACACGGGCAAACGCCCTTTGGTGATCCGGGACGAGATCATCAAGATCGGTGACACGCCTGTGTGGAAACTGTCCGAAGGGGATATGCCCGCTGCCATGCGCGGCGCGCTGGACGACCGCAAGGCGCGCGAGATGGCCGAACGGCTGCGGCTGCTGTACGTGGCGATGACGCGGGCCGAGAAATGGCTGATCGTGGCCGCGGCGGGAGAGCTGCCCAAGGATGGCAACAGCTGGTATCAGATGGTCGGCGCCGCGATGGGTCAGGCCGGTGCCAAGCCGGTTGGCAGCTCGGGCGGGATGCGGTTTGAACATGGCGACTGGGATGCGCTGCCGGTGATCGACACCGCCCCCAAAACTCACACCACGCCAGTGTTAGAGCCTGTTTTTAACACCCCTCTTACCAATATCCCATTGCGCGCCAAAACGCTGGCCCCCTCTGATCTGGGCGGTGCCAAGGCCTTACCCGGCGACGATGGCCAATCGGAAGATGCGGCGAAATCCTACGGCAATCTGGTGCATAAGATGCTGGAAACCCTGCCGATGATGCACAGCGACCGCTGGAACGGCGTGCTGCACACGCTGGCGCAGGGGTATGACGAAACCGTCGCCCAAGCCGCCTTGAGAGAGGCGATCGCCGTCTTGGATACGCCCGAACTGGCACATGTCTTTGGCAAGGACGCCTTGGCAGAAGTACCGATCACCGCGCCCTTGGGCACCGAACGGCTGCACGGGACAATCGACCGGCTGCTGGTATCGGATACGGATGTATTGCTGGTGGATTACAAGACCAACCGCGTGGTGCCCGATACGCCTGATCGCTGCCCCGAAGGGCTGTTGCGCCAGATGGGGGCCTATGCCGCCGCGCTGGCGCAGGTGTTTCCCGATCACCGCATCCGCACCGCTATTTTATGGACCCGCACCGCCACGCTGATGGAACTGCCCGACGCGCTGATCACAAACGCCCTATCGCGGGTGCGCGATCTTGACGGGACGCATGGGGCTACATAGGTTCCCACTCTAACCAACCCCGTGCAGGAGCAGCAACATGGCAACCGTCGCAGTCACAGACGCAACATTCGACGCAGAAGTTAAGAATTCCGATATCCCCGTTGTGGTGGATTTCTGGGCTGAGTGGTGCGGCCCCTGTAAGCAGATCGGCCCCGCGCTCGAGGAACTTTCCTCCGAGATGGACGGCAAGGTAAAGATCGTCAAAGTCAACGTTGACGAAAACCCCAACAGCCCCGCCCAGATGGGTGTCCGTGGCATCCCTGCCCTGTTCATCTTCAAGAACGGCGAAGTCGTATCGAACCTGGCCGGCGCCCGCCCCAAGGCCGCGCTGCAAGGCTGGATCGAAGAGTCGATCTAAGCTGCCGCACCCGCAGCGAGCACATTCAATGGCGCGTCAGGCAAAGGCCTGGCGCGCTATTTTTTTGATCCGCTCGAACCGCATGACATTGGCGATAGATCCATGTTCTTGAATCCGGTTCCAGTCGGTCAGGATCTGCACCCGCGTCAGGAAGTGCACCGTGGGATCATCGGGCGGCACCAGCGTGTATCCTTCAAAGAACGCGTCCCAGGCGGCGGGGGGAACGCTATTTCCTTTGGGCAAGGCATCAAGGTCGCCTACCATCTGGGTATAGCTTTGCAGCAGCCGCGCGATGTCATAGCCCACGGGCGACGGTGTGGTCGCTGAAAAATCGAACGCTGCCGTCTCGTCGGGCGCCATCACCAGATTATACCCGTTCAAGTCGCCATGTTTCGCCGCGATCCGGCCCGCGTGCCCTTGGGCCTGCGGCGCGTAGTCCGCGATACGGCCCACATAGGCTGCAAAACGTTGCTTGCCGTTGATCCGACGCGCACCGCTTTCAACACGCTCCACCAGACGGTGCAGGTGATTGACCATGAACCGCGGCTGAAACGGATGGGTGCCCTGCAAAGTGGCCCCGTGAAACGCCGCCAGCCAGCCGCCCGCACGGCGCAGCAAGGGGGCGTGATCCCCTGCTTGGCGGCACAGGTCCAGAAACGTGTCGCCCTTGGCAAAGCACATCAGATAGGCCTGCTGGCCCGCCTCCGCCGCGAGGATCTGTGGCACGCTAAAGCCGGGCACATCGTCGAGCGCGTCACAGGCTGCCTGATGGGCCGCAAGCATCGCGGTGAACCTGTCGGTATCCCACGGACGGGCCACGTGTTTGAGCACGACAGAGGCGCCGTCACGCCCGTCATAGCGCTGCACGATCTGGCGCTGGTTGCTGTCATCCTTGATCCACTCGGCCCCGCAGGTACAGGTTTCAGGCGTAATCCCCGCCTTGGCCGCCAATCGCTCAAATATCTGAAATCCTTCGGTTTTCAGGTCGTCTACCGGTGGCATTCAAATCCTTTCGGGACATTAGCCTTGCGAAACAGCGGCGGGGTTTTCATATAGGTTTGAACTATGGAGGCTACATGTCAAAGCAAGAATTCCCCGGCTGGCACGGGACCACCATCATCGGTGTGAAGAAAGACGGCGAAGTCGTGATCGCGGGCGACGGTCAGGTCAGCCTTGGCCAAACCGTGATCAAAGGAACCGCACGCAAGGTACGCCGGCTCAGCCCCGGCGGGTTTGACGTTGTGGCGGGCTTTGCCGGATCGACTGCCGATGCTTTCACGCTGCTGGAACGGCTTGAAGCCAAGCTTGAAGCCACGCCCGGACAACTGGCGCGCGCCAGTGTCGAGCTTGCCAAAGACTGGCGCACCGACAAATACCTGCAAAAGCTCGAAGCGATGCTGATCGTGTCAGACGGGCGCGAGCTGCTGGTGATCACCGGCGCGGGCGACGTGCTGGAGCCTGAACATTCTGTCGCGGCCATCGGGTCGGGCGGGAATTACGCGCTGGCCGCGGCGCGCGGCATGATGGATAGCAACCGCGACGCCGAAACCGTCGCGCGGGATGCGATGAAGATCGCGTCGGACATCTGCGTTTATACCAATGGTAACCTCACGGTGGAGAAAATCACACAATGACCGATCTGACCCCCCGCGAAATCGTCTCTGAACTTGACCGTTTTATCATCGGCCAGAACGACGCCAAACGCGCCGTGGCCGTGGCGCTGCGCAACCGCTGGCGCCGCAAGCAATTGGGCGATGATCTGCGCGATGAAGTATACCCCAAAAACATCCTGATGATCGGGCCCACCGGCGTGGGCAAGACCGAGATCAGCCGCCGCTTGGCAAAACTGGCGCGGGCCCCTTTCCTCAAGGTCGAGGCGACGAAATTCACCGAAGTCGGCTATGTCGGCCGCGATGTGGAACAGATCATTCGTGATCTGGTAGACAGCGCCATCGTCATGACCCGCGAATATATGCGCGAGGACGTGAAGGTCAGCGCGCATAAGGCCGCCGAAGAACGCGTTGTTGACGCGATTGCGGGCAAGGACGCCCGCGAAGGCACCCGCGATATGTTCCGCAAGAAGCTGAAAGCGGGCGAGCTGGACGATACGATGATCGAGCTTGAAGTCGCCGATACCTCTAGCCCGTTNCCGGCTATGGATATCCCCGGGCAACCCGGCGGCGGTATGGGGATGATGAACCTTGGCGATCTTTTTGGCAAAGCCATGGGCGGCCGGACGGTCAAGAAACGTCTNTCAGTCGCCGAAAGCTACGAGGTGCTGATCAGCGAAGAGGCCGACAAGCTGCTGGATGACGAAACCGTCAACCGCGCCGCGATCGAGGCGGTAGAGCAGAACGGCATCGTCTTTNTGGACGANATCGACAAGGTGTGCGCCCGCTCTGACGCGCGTGGCGGCGATGTCAGCCGTGAAGGCGTGCAGCGCGACCTGCTGCCCCTGATCGAAGGCACCACCGTATCGACCAAACATGGGCCGGTGAAAACGGATCATATCCTGTTTATCGCCTCGGGCGCCTTCCATATTGCCAAGCCGTCCGACCTGTTGCCCGAATTGCAGGGCCGCTTGCCGATCCGCGTCGAGCTGCGCGCGCTGACGGAGGATGATTTCGTTCGCATCCTGACCGAGACCGACAATGCGCTGACGCTGCAATATACCGCGTTGATGGGCACCGAAGAGGTCGAGGTCACATTCACCGACGAAGGTATCAAGGCGCTGGCCAAGATNGCCGCCGANGTNAACCAGTCGATCGAGAATATCGGCGCGCGGCGGCTTTACACCGTGATGGAGCGTGTNTTTGAAGAGCTGTCGTTCAGCGCGCCGGATCGCACCGGCGAAAAGATCACCGTCGACGGCGATTTCGTCGANAAGAANCTNGGCGANCTGACACGATCCACCGATCTGTCACGCTACGTTCTTTAGGGCTTTTCAATCTGCCATGCGCCTGAGAATGATGGCGCATGGCATACTTCAGATTTATCCGCGCCAATTGGGTGTTCTTGTTGGCGGGTTTCCTGCTGACATTTACCTCGGCCTATGGGCAGACCTATTTCATCTCGCTTTTCGCGGGCGAGATTAAGGGCAGTTTCGGGCTGTCTGACGGTCAATGGGGCGGGATCTATACCATCGGCACGACGNTCTCGGCGATCACGATGNTCTGGGCGGGTGTGCTGACAGACCGGTTTCGGGTGCGNCGNCTGTCATTCTGGGTGATGGTCGCGCTGGCGGGNGCCTGTCTGGCGATGGCGGCCGTGCCGAACTGGATCGCTCTGATCTTTGTTATCTATGCGCTGCGTCTGACCGGGCAGGGGATGATGTCTCAGCTTGGGGCCGTGGCGATGGTGCGCTGGTTCGAAGCCGCACGGGGCAAGGCGCTGTCGCTGTCGTCTATGGGCTTTGCGGCGGGTCAGGCGATATTGCCTGTCGTCTTCGTCGCCCTTTTCGCAAGCTTTCACTGGCGCAGCCTTTGGGTGCTGGCCGCCGCTTTGGTGCTGATCACCATGCCGGTGATGCTNCTGNTGCTGCGGCAAGAGCGTACGCCNCAATCCATGGCACAAAGCACGCAATCGGCGGGGATGGACGGGCAGCACTGGACGCGGATGCAGATGATCCGNCACGGGTTGTTCTGGCTGATGATCCCGCTGGTGATCGGTCCTCCGGCTTGGGGGACGGCGCTGTTCTTTCAGCAGGTCCACCTGACAGAGGTGAAGGGCTGGACGCTGGTCAGCTTTGTCGCGCTGATGCCGCTTTATACGGTGACATCCGTGGTCTCGACCTTTGTGTCGGGCTGGGCAATCGACCGGTTTGGCGTGACGCGGGTCACGCCGGTGCAAATGCTGCCTTTTGCGCTGTCTTTCGCCGTGCTCGCCTTTGCCGATACGATTGCGATGGCGGGTGTCGGGTTGATGATCTTTGGCGTGGGGCAGGGGATGCAGGCGACCGCGACCTCTGTTTTCTGGGCCGAATTCTATGGCACGCGCTATATCGGGTCGATCAAGGCCGTGGGCGCCGCGCTGATGGTGTTCGGGTCGGCCATCGGGCCGGGTGTGACGGGGCTGTTCATTGATCTGGGCGTTGATTTCCCGCAGCAGATGATCCCGATTGCGATCTACTATGCCGTGGCCGCGATCATGGCGACNGTCGGGGTGNTNCGCTATCGCAAGCGGTTGGTCGCGCCTGNCACGGCCTAACGGTGACGCCGCAGATAGACGTAATAGGCGCCGCCGCCGCCGTGGCTGATATGCGCCTGACTGACCTGAAGCACGGCTGACGACAGCGGCGGCATCGACAGCCATTGCGGCACCTGNTGGCGCAGCACNCCGTGGCGCACGGGGATCGGGCCGCCTTCGTCCCGCATCTTGCCTTTGCCGGTGATCACCAAGACAAGGCGCCGCCCCTTGGCATGCGAGCCCAGAATGAACTTGGTCAGCGCAGGGTGNGCGCGGTCCAGCGTCATGCCGTGAAGGTCGATGCGACCCTCGGGGCGCATCTTGCCNCGCTTGAGCTTGCCAAACGCCTTTGAATCCATCTGCACCGGTGCCTGACGCAGCTGATCGGGCAGGGAGGGCATCAGATCATGGGTGTTTCGCCGCGGCTTGGGATCGGGCTTGCCCATGACGACAGAGCTGCGCTTGCGGATTTGCGGCGGNGTTGGCGTGGGGCCGTGGATCGGGGAGGTGCCGTCAATCTCGGCGCGGAACAGCTTGTCAACGTCGAGCTTTTCCGTCCGCTCTGTCACCTTTTTCCANAGCGANAGATCATCCTTATCCAGACGCTTGCGGCTCATAGCAGCGGCTCCGGCAAAAGCGCATAGGCGCGCTGGATCGGCATCAGGACCATCATCCGCCCCGGATCACGCAGCTTGCCCGCGGCACGCCCCGCCTTGTCGCCGGTGCCAAAGAANACATCCGCCCGTTGCGCGCCCTTGATCGCCGACCCGGTATCCTGCGCGATCATCAAGCGGTGCATCGGTTCCTTGCCCTCTTTTTCGATCCAGACAGGGGCGCCGAGCGGTACAAACTTGGGGTCCACAGCAACGGTGCGCAGGGTGGTCACCGACCGGTTCATCGCGCCAAGCGGCCCCTGATCGGCGGGCACCTGATTGACCTCGCGAAAGAACACATAGGACGGGTTGTGNTACAGCAGCTCGCGCCCGTCNTCAGGGTTNCGGCGGACCCAGTTCTTGATCACCTCTGCGCTGACCTGATGCGGGTCATAGACGCCGCGGCGCACCAGNTCGACGCCGATCGACCGGTACGGGTGGCCGTTCGCNCCACGGTANCCCACGCGCAGATAATTNCCATCGGGCAGCCTGATGCGGCCAGAGCCTTGGATTTGCAGAAAGAAAAGTTCGACCGGGTCGTCGACATAGGCGATCTCAAGGCCGCGGCCCTTCATCACGTCGGTATCCAGAATATCGCGGCGGGTCAGCCACGGGTTGTTCGCCTTCGCCTCTGGCGGCATGGCATAGACCGGATAGCGGTAGCGGTCGGAGGGGTAGAGATCGCCGTCAAGTTCAGGTTCGAAATAGCCCGTGAACATCGCCTCGTTGCCGTCCTCGATCAACACAGGCCGGAACAGAAGTTCAAAGAACTGGCGNGGATCGGGGTCGGATCTGGCATAGGCGCAGATGTTGCGCCAATCGACATCCTTCATATCACCGCAGGTATTCAGAAACGCGCGCANGGCGGCGGCGTGGTCGTCGGTTTCCCANCCNTCAAGCTGGTCGAACGACAGGATCGAATAGGACACATCTGTCGCAGAAGCGGGCGGCGCCATCAGGCCCGCCCACAGCAATGCACCCGCACAGGCACGCTTTAACCGTCTGTAGAAACGAGCAGCCAATTTGGATCATCCGAGCCCATGACACGGGCAAACACCCATGTGTCTTTTTGACGATTGACCTCTGTCGTGCTGCCTTCGACGATTTCACCATCGCGGTCTTTCACGACCGACGTCAGCTCGGCCACGAAACGGATCGTCAGCTCTGCCTCGTTGGTGGTCTTGTCCATCGTGGCGTTCTCAAGCTCCATCTCGCGGATGCCGATAAAGTGGCTTTCCACGGTCAGGCCCTGATCTTCACGCGCGGCNACGCCTTCGACAAAGCTTTCGTAGATGTCTTCCGAGAGGAANGGTTTGATCTCGTCCAGATTACCGTGTTCGTAGCCCATCACGATCATCTCGTAGGCNCCGCGGGCNCCGCCCANAAAGTCGCTGACCCCAAAGGANGGCTCGACACGCTTCATCTCGGCCAGNGCGAGCGCGGTATCGGACCCTTCGGGCGCGTGATCGGTNATATCCAGATCNGGGCCACCTTCGATGACTTCGAACGCGGGGCCGCTGGGGCGNTCGGGTTTCTCGCTGACCTCGGCCGGTTTTTCAAAACCGGTGCGTGTGCCAAGCACATTCTTGAGCCGCAGGATCAGGAACACGGCAATAGCGGCCAGTACCAGAAGCTGTATCATGGGCGAATTCATAGGTACCTCGTGCTGAGAAACATGGAAACGTCGGTCTAGTGCCCCTATGTAGGGTGTGAACCGGGCCAAGTCCACTCTGGCCCATAGGAAAGGACGCATGCCATGTGGCTGTTTTTGGCTTTTATTGCCGTACCGTTGATAGAAATAACGTTGTTCATTCAGGTGGGTGGGGCAATTGGCCTCGGCTGGACGCTGGCGATTGTTGTTTCTACCGCGATCATCGGCACCTATCTGATGCGCGCTCAGGGTGCGCTGGCNCTTGGCCAGATCAAATCGTCCCTGTCCGAAGTCCGTGATCCGACCGAACCGCTGGTGCATGGCGCNATGATCCTGTTNGCCGGCGCGTTGCTGCTGACACCGGGGTTTTTCACCGATGCCCTGGGCTTTGCCCTGCTGATCCCCGGNGTGCGNACCGCTGCGTTCAAAGCNGCACGCAGCAAGGTCAACGTGAGCAGCGTCCATATGGGCGGCACNTCGGGGCCACGGCGCCCNCAGCCCCATCGTCCGATGCAGGGGGATGTGATCGATGGCGAATACCACGAGCTGTCGGAACAGGACCGCGGGCCCAAACGCCCCTCTGGCTGGACNGANCACTGACNACGGGNCANTGACTGCGNNCCACTGACTTNAGGCCATTTGATGCGGGCCATTGAGCGCGGCAAGGCGATCTGATAAGCCCGACTAAATGAGTTTATTGTCTTAAGGAGCCTTTAAATGGCTGAAGAAGAAGCAACACAACCGACCCAGGCCGCACAGCCGCAGATGCGTATTCTGGGTCAGTTCATCCGTGATATGTCCTTTGAAAACATCATGGCGCAAAAAGGCGCGCCGACAGATGTNCANCCCGACGTTCAGGTTCAGGTCAATCTGGANGCGAAAAAGCGGTCGGCCGAGAACCAGTATGAATCCGCGATCAAGCTTCAGGTTACGTCAAAAGCCAAAGGCGGCGACGCGACGCTGTTCCTGCTGGAAATCGACTATGTCGGTATCTTCCACGTTGAAAACGTGCCCGAAGACCAGATGCACCCNTTNCTGCTGATTGAATGCCCGCGCATGATCTTCCCGTTCCTGCGCCGCGTTGTCAGCGATGTGACCCGCGACGGTGGCTTCCCGCCGCTGAACCTNGAAAACATCGACTTTGTTGCGCTGTATCGCAACGAGATCGCGCGCCGTCAGGCCGAGAATACGCAAAAAGCGGACGCCTAAAGCGTCTTCCACACAGCGCTGTCGCCCAGTTTATCGACAAATTCGGTATGGGCGGCGGCCTCTTGCGGGGTAATCCGCGAGGGCAGGGGCGTCGGGCGCGGTTTTGGCGTCCAATCGGGGGTGGTGTCGCCCTCTTTCTTTTCCGGTTTGGTCGACAGGCCGAAGTCCGGTTGCCGCCCGCCAATCAGCTCTAGATAGACATCCGCCAGAATTTCACTGTCNAGCAAAGCACCGTGGAGCGTCCGCGACGTGTTATCGATGCCAAAGCGGCGGCACAGCGCATCCAGCGACGCGGGCGAGCCCGGAAAGCGTTTGCGCGCGATGGCCAGCGTATCAAGCGCCTGNTCCCACGGGATCTGGGGCAGNCCCATCCATTTCAATTCCGCGTTCAGAAACTTGATATCGAAGGCGGCATTGTGGATCACCAGCTTTGAATCACCGATGAAATCCAGAAAATCCTGCCCGATCTGCGCAAACTTGGGTTTGTCGCGCAAAAACTCGTCGCCCAGCCCGTGCACCTCGAAGGCTTCGGCGGGCATGCTGCGTTCGGGGTTGATATATTGGTGATAGGTATTGCCGGTCGCCACGTGACCCATCAGTTCAACCGCACCGATTTCAACGATCCTATCGCCGCTTTCAGGGTCGAATCCGGTGGTTTCCGTATCCAGTACGATNTCACGCATGGGACAGNTTTCCTTTGANATCNTCGATGACAGCCTCCACCTGCGCGCGGGCGTGGGGCAGGGTGTCTGTTTCAATCACATAATCGGCCAAAGCGCATTTTTCATCGTTTGGCATCTGTTTGGCGCGGATGTTTTTGAACTGTTCCAGCGTCATCGTCCCGCGCGCCATCACACGCTTTTGCTGGATGTCGGCCGAGACCGTGACACAGGCCACCGCATCCATGCGTTTGTCACCACCGGTTTCAAAAATCAACGGGATGTCGAGCACNACGATCTTGGCCTTTGTNTCCGCNAGAAAGGCCGCGCGATCTTCGCCGACCAGCGGATGCACGATGCTTTCGATCGTTTTCAATACGGTGGGGTCCGCATCGATCANGCTTTTGAGCGCGGGCCNCGANACTTCGCCCGCAACNACCGCATCNGGNAGCGTTTCNTGNAANGCCGCGACGGCNGCCCCCCCCTTGGCATAGAGCCGATGCACNGCGGCNTCNGCGTCCCAGACGGCGCAGCCAAGATCAGCGAACATTTGTGCGGTGGTCGATTTCCCCATNCCGATCGACCCGGTCAGACCCAGAAGAAACATCAGCGCAACGCCGCCAGACGTGTTTCATGGTCCACCGTCGGCCGCGCGCCAAACCACCGTTCGAACCCCGGCACCGCCTGATGCAAAAGCATGCCTAANCCNTCAACAGTGACGCATCCCGCCGCCTCTGCGGTTGCCAGAAGCGTGGTTTTCAACGGCGCATAGACCAGATCCGTNACCACGGTATCGGCGCGCAGCCCATCAAGCGGCACGCGCAGNTCGGATTTTCCGATCATCCCCAGCGACGTGGTGTTCACCACCAAGGACGCATGGCTGACCATCGTCCCCGCCTGCGACCAGTCNTAGACCGTCACNCGGTTNCCAAAGACCGACCGCAACCGTTCGGCNCGCACACGGGTGCGATTGGCAAGCAGAATTTCGGGCACGCCGGCGTCCAGTAGNGANGAGATCACGGCACGCGCGGCNCCACCGGCACCAAANANGCAGGCGGGGCCNTCACCCGGCACCCAATCCGGCGCGCCNGCCTTGAGGTTTTCGATAAACCCGTAACCGTCCGTATTATCGCCCTGAATTTTACCGTCTGCGCGGAAGGTGATCGTATTCACNGCCCCAATCATCGCGGCGCGGTCTGTGATGATATCTGCGATCTCGATCACCGCTTCTTTATGGGGGATCGTGACATTGGCNCCGATGAACCCCATTTTCGGCATCGCCTCAAGCACTTGGCGCAGATCTTCGGGTTCGACGTGCAGGGGGATATAGGCCCCNTNCAGCCCAAGCGTTTTCAGCCAGTGCCCGTGGATCTGNGGGGATTTTGAATGGGCAATCGGCGATCCGATCACACCTGCCAGCGGTATTTTAGCCAAGCTCATGCGGATAGATCCCCCCGTAGCGTCAGATAATTCAACAGTTCAAGCAGGGGTAACCCTAGGACATTAAAGTAATCNCCTTCAATGCCGCTGAACAGCCTGACGCCTTCCTCTTCTAGTTTATAGGCGCCGACCGCATGTTGGATACTGTCCCAGTTCCGCGCGACATACTCCTCTATATAGCTGTCGGACGCGTCGCGCATGCGCAGCCGCACCTGACCCACGTGACGCCAGATCGGTTTGCCATCCTCGACGATCACCACGGCGGACAGCAAGCTATGGCGATCGCCGCGCAGGGATTTCAGCTGGGCAATCGCCTCGTCTGGCGTGGCGGGTTTTGACAGCANCGTCCCGCGNTGGTCNAGCACCTGATCACAGCCCATCACCAAGGCGCCCGGGGTCTTGTCGCTGACTTTGCGGGCTTTCATCTCGGCCAGTGTATCGGCGATGTCGCGGGGGGGCGCCTGCTCTGCCAGCAGGGCCATCTTAATCATTTGTTCATCTATTCGCGCCACGCTCACCTCATGGGGGACGCAGGCCTGTTGCAGCAGCTGTGACCGGATCGACGACCCGGAGGCGAGGATGAAACGTTGGGGCATGGGGATAAACCTGTGTGCGACGCTAGGAAGTTCTTAGGGATTTTTCNCCCGAATGGCGAGAGTGCGCGAAAGCGTCGGGAAAACCCCTGCCTGCCAGCGGGAAATTCCAGCTTTATACGGGGCGGCATAAGGATAAATCGCAAACCCCCTGAACGGAGTTANTCCCAAGCTTATCCACAAAGCTACACAGTTTATCCCCTGAAAATTTTTTATTTAAGTATTTGAAAAAGGGTGAATTTATCCGCGCGGNGCCGAGTTATCATCGATAGGGGATTCACAACATGCACAGGTGGATAAATCGAGGTACAAAACAGTAATCCACAGAAAATGATNTCCCTACTTACATCATCATCTTTCTTCTTTTCTTATTTATATTAGTAAGAAGGCACCAACCGGAGTGTGACATGACCGACTTGCTTGCCATCGCCTATCCTTGGGTAAAATCGCTTCATATTATCTCGGTCATTTCGTGGATGGCGGCGCTGTTCTATCTGCCGCGGCTTCTNGTGCATCATACAGAGCAGGTGGGCCAAAGCGGCCAGACNCACGATCTTTTCAAGATGATGGAGTTCAAGCTNGCCACCGTGATCATGCGNCCCGCGATGATCGGCACCTGGATTTTCGGGCTGGCGCTGGTGTTCACACCGGGCATCGTCGACTGGGCNGCTGTGTGGCCCTGGACGAANGGCGCAAGCGTATTTGCGATGACNGGGTTCCNCGGGTGGCTNGTCGGGCGTGTGAAGGCCTTTGCAGCGGGGGAGAACCGGCTGAGCGGTAAACGTTACCGGATCATGAACGAGGTACCGACGCTGCTGATGATCATCATTGTATTCTCGGTCGTCGTGAAATTCTAAGCTGATTGACGAANCCCGCCATTCTGAGTATGTGTTTCCTGCACCCCGTCCGGGGACCGTATACATCTGCCCATTTTTATGACACGACCCGCCCGCATTCCGGGATCGGAACAGGATATTTCCATGACAACTGAAACACTTAACCTTGCCGATCTAAAGGCGCAGACGCCCAAGAATCTTCTGGCGATGGCCGAAGAGCTTGAGATCGAAAACGCATCGACCATGCGTAAAGGCGAAATGATGTTCCAGATCCTGCGCGAACGTGCGGATGAAGGCTGGGAAATCTCGGGCGATGGTGTGCTGGAAGTGTTGCAGGACGGTTTTGGCTTCCTGCGGTCGCCCGAAGCGAACTATCTGCCGGGCCCCGATGACATTTACGTCTCGCCCGAGATGATCCGCCAGCACTCGCTGCGCACGGGCGACACAATCGAAGGTCTGATCAAGGCGCCAGATGATGCGGAGCGGTATTTCGCGCTGACAGATGTCACCAAGATCAACTTTGAAGAGCCGGAAAAAGCGCGCCACAAGGTCGCCTTTGAAAACCTGACGCCGCTTTACCCCGATGAACGTCTGACGATGGAAGTCGATGATCCGACGATAAAGGACCGGTCCTCGCGTATCATCGATCTGGTATCGCCCATCGGTAAGGGCCAGCGCTGCTTGATCGTGGCGCCGCCACGGACCGGTAAAACGGTTCTGCTGCAAAACATCGCCAATTCGATCGAACAGAACCACCCCGAGTGCTACTTGATCGTTCTGCTGATCGATGAACGCCCCGAAGAAGTCACTGATATGCAGCGTAGTGTCAAAGGGGAGGTTGTATCTTCGACCTTCGACGAGCCTGCAACGCGCCACGTGGCCGTGTCGGAAATGGTCATCGAAAAGGCGAAACGTCTGGTCGAGCATAAGCGTGACGTTGTGATCTTGCTGGATTCGATCACCCGTCTGGGCCGCGCGTTCAACACTGTTGTGCCGTCGTCGGGTAAGGTTCTGACCGGTGGTGTTGATGCCAACGCGCTGCAACGCCCCAAACGTTTCTTCGGCGCCGCGCGGAACATCGAAGAGGGTGGGTCGCTGACCATTATCGCTACTGCTCTGATCGATACCGGCAGCCGCATGGACGAGGTGATCTTTGAAGAATTCAAAGGGACCGGTAACTCTGAAATCGTGCTGGATCGCAAGATTGCGGACAAGCGCGTCTTCCCTGCGATCGATATTCTGAAGTCCGGTACGCGGAAAGAGGATCTGCTGGTCGACAAGAACGATCTGCAAAAGACCTTTGTGTTGCGTCGTATTCTGAACCCGATGGGTACGACAGATGCGATTGAATTCCTGATCGGGAAGTTGAAACAAACCAAGACGAACTCCGATTTCTTCGACTCAATGAATAGCTAAATATTCACTTAAATCAGTGGGTTAAATGATATGGATACGATATTCGCCCAAGCCACAACGCAGGGGCGGGCCGGTGTTTGCGTCATTCGTATCTCGGGCCCGCAAGCGTTTTTTATCGCTGAAACCATCGCGCAGCCATTGCCCGCGCCGCGGGTTGCCGCCGTGCGCGCAATTAGTGAGGCCGATGGGCAGGTGATTGATCGTGCCCTTGTCCTGACTTTCGAAGGTCCGAACAGCTTTACCGGCGAAGACACGGTCGAGCTTCATTTGCATGGGAGCATCGCGGTGGTGCGTGCGGTACTGGCGCTGCTCTCTGGTTTTGACGGCACGCGCCTTGCCGAGCCGGGCGAATTTACCCGCCGTGCGATGGAGAATGGCAAGCTGGATCTCACGCAGGTTGAGGGTTTGGGTGACCTCATCGAGGCAGAGACCGAAGCCCAGCGAAAACAAGCCTTGCGCGTTTTGTCCGGTCACCTGGGTCAAAAGGTCGATATCTGGCGCGAAAAACTGATCCGCGCGGCCGCTCTGCTTGAGGTGACCATCGATTTCGCGGATGAAGACGTTCCNGTCGACGTCTCGCCCGAGGTTACGGAACTGCTGAATGCGGTGAACGCCGATATTCTGGCTGAAATCGCCGGTACCCATACGGCGGAACGTATCCGAACGGGTTTTGAGGTCGCTATCATCGGCCGGCCCAATGCCGGGAAATCGACTTTGTTGAACGCATTGGCNGGGCGCGATGNGGCGATCACCTCTGCCGTGGCGGGTACGACGCGNGACGTGATCGAGGTCCGGATGGACCTTGGTGGCCTGCCGGTGACCTTGCTGGATACGGCGGGCTTGCGCGANGGGGCAGACGAGGTCGAAGCCATCGGGATCGACCGCGCGAAAACCCGCGGCGAGCAAGCTGACCTGCGCGTGTTTTTGAGTGAAGAGGGTGAGGANCTGNCTGTTGCCGCANNTGCGGATGATATCGTCCTGCGACCAAAGGCTGACTTACGCGATAGCGCGGACGACGCTATATCTGGTGTGACGGGGCAGGGCGTACCGCAGCTGATAGAAAGAATACAGACCATCCTTGGCGCGCGAAGTCTGAATGCCGGCCTTGCGACGCACGAACGTCACCGCGTTGCATTGCAGAAATCAGCCGAGGGATTAGCNGCTGCGATGTTGGTTCTGGATCACGGCCCCGATCAATATGATATAGCATCAGAAGAACTGCGCCATTCGATTCGCGCGCTTGAGGCGCTGGTAGGNCGAATTGACGTTGAGAACCTGCTGGATGTAATCTTTTCGAGCTTTTGCTTGGGNAAATAGATGGAGTGTTTCACGTGAAACATTTTGACGTGATAGTTATCGGTGGCGGCCATGCCGGNGCCGAAGCGGCCCACGCATCCGCGCGTATGGGCGCGAATACTGCTTTGATCACGATGTCGCGCGATGGGATCGGGGTGATGTCCTGCAATCCGGCTATCGGTGGTCTGGGTAAGGGGCATTTGGTGCGCGAGATTGACGCGCTGGANGGCGTTATGGGNCGTGTCGCGGATNAAGCCGGCATCCAGTTCCGNCTTTTGAACCGCCGCAAGGGGCCCGCTGTTCAAGGCCCGCGGGCGCAAGCGGACCGGGCGATCTATCGGAAAGAAATGCTGGCCGAGACCGAACGCCAGGAGAATCTGACCATCGTAGAGGGTGAGGTGACCGACTTCATTCTCGACAATGGTAAGGTTTCTGGTGCCGTTCTTGCCGATGGTGAACAGATCTCCGCGGCTGCNGTTGTTTTGACGACGGGTACTTTCTTGCGCGGGGTCATCCATATTGGGGATGTGTCGCGCTCCGGCGGTCGGATGGGCGATAAAGCCTCCGTCGACCTGGCAAACCGCATTGATTCGTTCAACTTGCCACTCGGCCGCTTGAAGACGGGGACGCCACCGCGTCTGGACGGACGGACGATTGACTGGGAAAAGCTGGAATCGCAACCCGGGGATGATGAGCCTGTCTTGTTCTCGTTCTTGTCAGAGACGACGTCGGCCCCGCAAATCTCCTGCGGTATTACGCATACCAATGAAGAAACGCATCAAATTATTCGCGATAACCTGTCGCGCTCCGCGATGTACGGGGGGCATATCGACGGGGTAGGGCCTCGATACTGCCCGTCGATTGAAGATAAAGTTGTCCGCTTCGCTGACAAAACCTCGCACCAAGTTTTCCTGGAGCCTGAGGGCGCCGATGACCATACGATCTACCCCAATGGTATTTCGACCTCGCTGCCTGAGGATGTTCAACTTGCCTATGTNCGGTCGATGGTNGGGTTGGAAAATGTTGAAATCATCCAGCCCGGNTATGCGATTGAATATGACTATGTCGACCCCCGCGCCCTTGATCTGGCCCTTTCCGTGAGGACTGTGCCTGGCCTATATCTCGCTGGTCAGATCAACGGGACNACCGGNTATGAAGAAGCTGCAGCACAAGGNTTGGTTGCCGGATTGAACGCGGCNCTTNCAGCNCAGGGNAAAGANCCGGTGACGTTCAGCCGCGCCGATAGCTATATTGGCGTGATGATTGATGACCTGACCACCCGNGGNGTGACAGAGCCCTATCGCATGTTCACCTCTCGNGCCGAATTCCGNTTGTCGCTTCGTGCTGATAACGCTGACCAGCGCCTCACNCCTTTGGCGATNGCCTTGGGCTGCGTNTCGCANGAGCGGGTTGCGCATTTTANCGCCAAAATGGCCAANATCGACGCAGCGATGGCNGAACTNACGAANACGCCCTATGCATCNAAGGCGATCGAGGCGGCAGGGATCAAGGTTAGCCAGGACGGAACAAAGCGGACCGGTTTCCAACTNTTGGCNTTTCCGGACGTGACATTCGAGCAGATCGTCTTGATCAATCCAGCGCTTGATGCGGTAGAACCCGAAATTCGCCGTCAGGTCGAGCGGGATGCGCTATATGCAAATTATATCGCGCGTCAGCAACGGGATATCGACCTCCTCCAGAAGGACGAGGCGCATGTTATTCCCGCGAGTTTTGATTATGAAGCCATCGACGGGCTGTCAAATGAGCTAACCTCAAAGCTGTTGCTGACACGCCCGACCAACCTCGCGCAGGCGGCTCGAATTGACGGTATGACACCCTCCGCCTTGACGCTGCTTCTGTCTCACCTCAAGCGCGGCAGCCAGAAGAAGTCTGCATGATGGGCGCTTTTGAGGAAGATGTTTCACGTGAAACATTGGAAAAGCTTCAGCATTTCTCGCAATTGGTCGAGAAATGGACGGCGAAGATCAATCTGATTTCCAAGCCGAGCGTCCCCGAGATGTGGGAGCGTCACATTCTGGATTCTCTACAAATCTATTTCCACGCGCCGAATGCGGGCCATTGGGTAGATCTTGGAAGCGGTGGCGGTTTTCCGGCAATTGTCGTGGCGCTGATGTCACAGCAAGACGAGCGTGCGACGAAATTTACCTTGGTCGAAAGTGACCAGCGTAAATGCGCGTTTCTGAGAACAGCCATTCGGGAGCTTGAGCTGAACGCAAAGGTGGCGAACGCGCGGATTGAAGCGATCGAACCCTTGGAAGCAGACGTTCTAAGCGCGCGGGCCCTGTCCGACTTGACCGCTTTGCTCGGCTTTGCAGATCGCCATCTCTTACCTTCTGGCACTGCGCTTTTCCCGAAGGGGGAGAACTGGCGCGCAGAGGATGCCGCCGCGAGAGAGACATGGGCATATACCTGCGACGCTATCCAAAGCCAGACGAACCCCTCCGCCGCAATTCTTAAGATCAAGGAAATCAAACATGTCTGATCTGTCTCGACCTTCGGGGCCCAAAATTATTGCGATTGCGAACCAGAAGGGTGGGGTGGGCAAAACCACGACGACGATCAACCTCGCCGCGGCTCTGGTTGAGCAGAAGCAGCGCGTTCTGGTGATTGACCTCGATCCGCAGGGCAACGCGTCAACTGGTCTGGGCATCGAATTGGATGATCGGGAATTTACGACCTACGAGCTTTTGCTTGAGGATATCGACCTTGATCAAGTGATTATGACGACCGAGACAGAGGGCCTGCATATCGTTGCCGCCACTGTCGATCTCAGTTCCGCAGATATGGAATTGATCGCTAATGAAAAGCGTAGTTTTCTTCTGCATGACGCCCTACGGCAGACGCAGATGGACAGCTACGCCTTCGANTATATTCTGATNGATTGCCCGCCATCGCTGAACTTGCTGACGGTGAACGCGATGATNGCGGCGCATTCGGTGCTNGTCCCNCTNCAAAGCGAGTTTTTCGCGCTTGAAGGNTTGTCGCANNTGATGCTNACCATCCGCGAAGTGCGCCAGAGCGGGAACAAGGATCTACGGATCGAAGGAATTTTGCTGACGATGTATGATCAGCGGAACAACCTGTCGCAACAGGTTGAGCAGGACGCCCGAAGCAATTTGGGCGAACTGGTATATAGAACCGTTATTCCGCGCAACGTAAGGGTCAGTGAGGCACCCAGTTACGCGATGCCGGTTCTAAGTTACGATAGCGGGTCGAAAGGTGCCAAAGCGTACCGCGATCTGGCGAAAGAAGTACTGGCAAATAGTGCCGTATAAATAAGGGGTCAGGCAATGGCAGATAAAGACAAACGGCGCGGTTTGGGTCGAGGATTGTCGGCTTTGATGGCGGACGTAGCGGAGACACAAACGGTGGCATCAGAAGGCGCGGCGGAACAGTATGTTCCTATTGAAAAGATTTCCCCCAATCCGGAGCAGCCGCGCAAGCGGTTTGATCCGCAGGATTTGGANGATCTTGCAAACTCTATCCGCGAAAAGGGCGTTATCCAGCCGCTGATCGTACGCCGCCGCGATGATGGGACGTTCGAAATTGTCGCGGGTGAACGCCGTTGGCGNGCGTCGCAGATGGCGCAACTGCATGAACTTCCGATCATCGTGCGCGAGTTCACNGATGTCGAAGTTCTCGAAGTTGCGATTATCGAGAACATCCAGCGGGCGGACCTCAATTCNATCGAGGAAGCNGCGGGCTATCGTCAGCTGATGGACCGTTTTGGNCACACGCAAGAGAAGATGGCNGAAGCCTTGGGCAAAAGCCGNAGTCATATCGCNAACTTGCTGCGCTTGCTGAACTTGCCCGAAAANGTACTGGAAATGGTGCGTCAGGGCGACCTGACAGCGGGNCACGCCCGGACCTTGGTGCCGTCGAAGAACCCTGAAAAGCTGGCCAAACAGATTATCGCNGGCGGCTTGTCGGTGCGCGCGGCCGAGGCGCTGATCAAGAAAGAGCAGCAAGCTGAGAATGANGGACCAAACAAGCGGGCGGNNAAATCCTCGANCGAAAAAGACGCGGATACCCGCGCGCTTGAAGGGGATCTGTCAGCGAACCTTGGNTTGAAGGTAACCCTGAACCACAAGCCGGGGCAGGAGGCNGGGCAGATGGTGNTGCACTACACNACGATGGACGAGCTGGACGAGCTTTGCCAACGTCTGTCGNCNTCNTAATCNGACAAAAGCTCGGCCAGGATCGCGTTTAGCACCATAAAGCCCTGATCNGTNACATAAAGCTGGTCTTTATCCCTAGAAATCATCCCGATGTCCTGCATCTGGGTGATTTTTTTTGTCGAAAGCGGTGCGCCGGAAAGCGCCTCGTACCGNCGCAGGTCCACGCCTTCTTTCAGACGCAGCCCCATCATCAGAAACTCGCTCCCCTGATCTTCGGTCGTCAAAAGCTCGCGGGGCTTTTCGGTGGCACCGCTGGCAACAGCGTCAAGCCAGCGTTTGGGGTTGCTAAAACATTCGGTCGCAAAGCGATTGCCGTTCTGGGTCAGGCGCCCGTGTGCCCCCGGACCGATGCCAAGATAATCACCATAGCGCCAGTAGATCAGATTGTGCCGCGACTGCGCCCCGTCGCGGGCGTGGTTCGATACCTCGTAAGAGGGCATCCCCATCTCGCCGCAAATATCCTGAGTTGCCGCATACATATCGGCACCCAGATCATCGCTGGGCAATCCGCGCAGCTTTCCTACCGCATAGCGGTCGCCAAAGGCGGTGCCTTGTTCAATGGTTAGTTGATACAGCGACATATGGTCTATCGCTAGGGATAGGGCCTGTTTTAGCTCGGCTTTCCAGTCGGGCAAGCTCTGGTTCTGGCGGCCATAGATCAGATCAAAACTGACGCGTTCGAAGGTATTGCGGGCAATGTCAAAAGCGGCAAGCCCTTCGTCNACCGTATGGATGCGGCCCAGACGTTTCAGGTCCGCGACATTCAGGGCCTGTATCCCCATTGAAATACGGTTCACGCCCGCCTGACGGAAGGCCGCAAAACGGTCGGCCTCAACCGAACCGGGGTTCGCCTCGAGCGTGATTTCCAGATCATTCGCTGTGGGCCACAGTCGACGGATCGCGGCGATGACATCAGCGACGACATCGGGGTCCATCAGACTGGGGGTACCACCGCCGAAAAAGACGGCGTTCAAGACGCGCCCTTGGGTTTCGGCGGCGCCGCGTTCAAGCTCTGCCAGATAGGCATCGCGCCAGGCCCGTTGGTCGATTGTGCGACTAACATGGCTGTTAAAGTCACAATAGGGGCACTTCGCCTCGCAAAACGGCCAATGGATATAAAGGCCAAAGCCCCCCTGGCGCCAATCCTCAGTCAAAGCAGGCAGAGATCAGTTTGGCGAAAGCATCCGCACGGTGGCTGATTGCGTTCTTGGCGTCGGCGGACATTTCGCCAAAGGTCTGCTCGTGCCCGTCGGGTTGGAACATCGGGTCATAGCCGTGACCGATGTCGCCGCGGATCGGCCAGACAAGCGTGCCGTTCACGCGGCCTTCGAAAACCTCTTCATGCCCGTCGGGCCATACCAAAACCAATGTCGCGCAGAACCGCGCGCGGCGCGGGTAGGGGGCGTTTGCCTCTTCCAGTAACCTGTGGGTCTTGGTCATCGCCATGACGAAATCGCGTCCGTTGGGCGTTTCGGACCAATCGGCGGTATAGACGCCGGGGGCATTGTCCAGCGCTTCGACCTCGATCCCGGAGTCATCTGCAAGCGCGGGAAGGCCCGTTGCCGCCACCGCCGCACGTGCTTTGATGCGGGCGTTGCCGATGAAAGTGTTTTCGGTTTCCTCCGGCTCGCCCAGGTTCATTTCGGCGGCGCCTTTGACGGTGACGCCGAAGGGGGCGAAAAGCTCGGTCATTTCCTGCAGCTTGCCAGCGTTGTGGGTGGCGACCAGGATCTGGTCGCCTGTGAATTTACGGGTCATGCGGTGGCTGCCTTCTGCTTCTCGACCAGCTCTGCCACGCCCTTTTCAGCGAGGTCCATCAGCTGGTTCATCTGGTCGCGCGAATAGGTGGAGCCTTCGGCGCTCATCTGGATCTCGATCAGTTTGCCGGTGCCGGTCATAATAAAGTTACCGTCAACGCCTGCTTCGGAATCCTCGGGGTAATCAAGGTCAAGCACGGGCTGGCCCGCATAGATGCCGCAGCTGATCGCGGCGACCGGATCGACCAGCGGGTCGCTGACCACGTCGCCCGCCTTCATTAGCTTGTTCACCGCCAGTTTCAACGCGACCCAACCGCCCGTGATAGAGGCACAACGCGTGCCGCCGTCGGCCTGCAGCACGTCACAGTCGATGGTGATCTGACGTTCGCCCAAGGCGCTACGATCCACGCCGGCGCGCAGGGCGCGGCCGATAAGGCGTTGAATTTCAACAGTACGGCCCCCTTGTTTGCCCATTGCCGCTTCGCGGCGCATACGGGTATTGGTGGCACGGGGCAGCATGCCGTATTCTGCCGTGACCCAGCCCAGACCAGAGCCCTTGATAAAGGGTGGCACGCGGTCCTCGATCGTGGCGGTACACAGCACATGGGTGTCGCCCATCTTGATCAGGGCCGATCCTTCGGCGTGTTTGGTGAATCCCGTTTCAATCGATACGGCACGCAGTTCGTCAAGTTTCCGACCAGAGGGGCGCATAGGTATTTCCTTTTCCATTTGCCATTGGGGATAACTCTGCGTTGCGCCGCGATGCAACCCCGATTGACGTTTGCCCCCTGTCGCACATACTTCTCCCACTATGGACAAAACACCTACAGTTTTAGACGAGATGAACGACCGTTCGCGCGAGGTGTTCCGCCGCGTGGTCGAAGGCTATCTGGCGAATGGCGATCCCGTGGGGTCGCGCACGCTGACCCGGGATTTCAGCGAAAAGGTCAGCGCGGCGACGATCCGTAATGTGATGCAGGATCTTGAATATATGGGCCTGCTCGGCAGCCCCCATGTCAGCGCCGGTCGTATCCCGACGCAGATGGGGCTGCGCATGTTCGTCGACGGGATGATCGAGATCGGCGATCCAACCGAGATGGACCGTGAAAAGATCGACGCGACCGTTGGCAGCAACAACGCCGATGTCAGCGGCATTCTTGATCGGGTGGGGTCGGCGCTGTCCGGCGTGACCCAGGGCGCCTCGCTTGTGCTGACGCCCAAGCACGAGGCACCGATCAAGCATATCGAATTTGTTTCACTGTCTCACGATAGGGCGCTGGTCGTTCTGGTCTTTTCAGACGGTCACGTGGAGAACCGGTTGTTCACACCGCCGCCGGGCCAGACCCCCAGCAGCATGCGTGAAGCCGCGAATTTCCTGAATGCGCTGGTCGAGGGGAAAACCATCTCGGAATTGCAGCGCACCATCGCGCATGAGATCAGCCAGCGGCGCCAGCAGATTGACGTACTGGCGCAGCAGCTTGTCGAGAGCGGTCTGGCGCTGTGGCAGGGCGAAGGGGAATCCCCCGAGCGGTTGATCGTGCGCGGACGGTCGAATCTGATCAACACCGAAGGCGAGGCCGAGAATGTCGAATTGATCCGCCAGCTATTTGACGACCTTGAACGCAAGCGGGACATCGCGGAATTCCTTGAATTGGCCGACGCGGGCGACGGTGTGCGCATTTTTATTGGTTCTGAGAATAAACTTTTTTCACTTTCGGGTTCCTCTCTGGTCGTTTCCCCTTATATGAACGCTGATCGTAAGGTGATCGGGGCGGTCGGTGTGATCGGCCCCACGCGCCTTAATTATGGACGTATCGTGCCGATTGTGAATTACACGGCGCAGCTGGTTGGAAAGCTGATTTCGAACCGCAGCTAGAGGTGAATTATGGCAGAGCCGAAAGAGAACGAATTTCTGGATGATATCGATGACGCAGAGGCCGAAGCCTATGCCGACGAGATGTCCGAAATTGATGACGAAGCGCTGGAACTGGACGAATTGCGTGCCGAGCGTGACCAGCTGAAAGACCGTTTCATGCGGGCCCTGGCCGACGCAGAGAACGCGCGCAAAAGGTCTGACAAGGATCGTCGCGAGGCGGAAAACTATGGCGGGTCGAAACTGGCGCGCGACATGCTGCCGGTCTACGACAATATGAAACGCGCCCTGGAAGCCGCTACAGAAGAGCAACGCACCATCTCCGGCCCATTGCTGGAAGGGATCGAGCTGACGATGCGCGAGTTGCTGAGCGTGTTCAAGAAGCACGGCATCGAAGTTATCTCGCCCGCAGTGGGTGACAAGTTCGATCCGCAGCATCATCAGGCGATGTTCGAGGCGCCCGTGCCAGACACCAAATCAGGCGATATCATCCAGGTCGCCGCCGAAGGTTTCATGTTGCACGACCGTCTGCTGCGTCCGGCGCAGGTCGGCGTTTCCTCTACCCCCGCAGGGTAAACGCCCGGGATAGAGCGGCCCTTCGGGGAGGATTTAACACCATTTGGAAGCGAGGGAGGCGGTCAGGTTTTGGCCGCCTCTTTCAATTTATAGATCAGGTCGAGCGCTTCACGTGGAGAGAGCTCGTCGGGGATAATCTCGGCCAGCGTTTCTTCAAGCTTGGAGCTTTGTTTTGGTTGGGGCGCAGGTGCCGGTGACACGGCAAACAGGGGCAGGTCGTCGATCAGGGTTTTCTGCGTCGCGCCGCCTTCACGTTCGCCCTTTTCCAACGCTTCAAGCACGACGCGGGCGCGCGCGATGACGGACGGCGGCAGGCCGGCCAATTGCGCGACTTGCACACCGTAGGACCGATCGGCGGCGCCTTTGCGGACCTCGTGCAGGAAGATCACCTCTCCGTCCCATTCCTTGACCGCGACGGTGGCGTTATCGACCCCGCCCAGCTTGTTCGAAAGCGCGGTCATTTCATGGTAGTGCGTCGCGAACAAAGCGCGAGAGCGGTTGATATCGTGCAGGTGTTCCAGCGTGGCCCAGGCGATGGACAAGCCGTCATAGGTCGCCGTGCCGCGCCCGATTTCATCCAGGATCACAAGCGCGCGGTCGTCCGCCTGATTGAGGATTGCGGCAGTTTCGACCATTTCGACCATAAACGTGGAACGGCCTCGTGCCAGATCGTCAGAGGCACCGACACGGCTGAAAATCTGGCTGATCAGGCCGATGTAAGCGGTGGCGGCAGGCACGTAGCTGCCCATTTGTGCCATCAAAGCGATGATCGCATTCTGCCGCAGGAAGGTCGATTTACCCGCCATGTTAGGGCCGGTCAGCAGCCAGATATTCGCGTTGTCGCCATCGGCCGACAGGGTGCAATCATTGGCGATAAAGGGGCTGCCGGATTGCTGGGCCAAGGCGCGTTCCACGACCGGATGGCGGCCCCCCTGAATGTCGAAGGCACGTGAATTATCGACGCGGGGTTTCACCCAGTTTTCGGACTGCGCCAGATCGGCCAGACCGGCGGCCAGATCAATCTCGGCCAATCCAGCCGAGGCGACACCGATCGGGCCGGAGTGATCCAGAATCGCGCGTTTCAACGTTTCATAGAGCCGCTTTTCAATCTCCAGCGCGTGGTTGCCCGCGTTGAGGATCTTTGTCTCCATCTCTGACAGTTCCACGGTTGTGAAACGGACCTGATTGGCGGTGGTCTGACGGTGGATAAAGGTATCGGACAGCGGCGCCGACAGCATTTTCTCGGCGTGGGTCGCTGTGACTTCGGCGAAATAGCCAAGCACGTTGTTGTGTTTGATCTTCAACGTCGAGATACCGGTGAGCGTGATGAAATCCTGCTGCATCTGGGCAATGACGCTGCGGCCTTCGTCCCGCAGGGTGCGCACCTCGTCCAGCTCGGCGTCATACCCCGGCGCGATAAAGCTGCCGTCGCGGGCCAGCAGGGGTGGTTCGGCGATCAGCGCGTCGTCGAGCAGATCAATCAGGCTGTCATGGCCGGTAAGCCCTTTGGCGGCCTGGGCCAGAAGATCGGGCAGGGCGGCGGCTTGCATCTTGTCGGCTAGATGGCTGGCTTCGGTCAGGCCGTTGCGGATGGCGGCAAGGTCACGGGGGCCGCCACGGTCCAGCGACAGGCGCGACAGGGCGCGGTCCAGATCAGGGACATTGCGCAGATGCTGGCGGATGTCATTGCAGATCGACGGTGTGTCATAGGCAAAGCTGATCGCGTCCAGACGGGATTGAATCGTCTCTAACACACGGGAAGGTGACGAAATGCGCCGTTCCAGCAGCCTGGCGCCACCGGCGGTCACTGTCTTGTCCATAACGGACAACAGCGTGCCGGCGCGACCACCGGTCAGCGCGTGTGTCAGTTCAAGATTGCGACGTGTGGCAGCGTCGATCTGCACGCTGCGGGCCTCGGCCTCTTTCTGCGGCGGGCGCAGGAGGGGGAGTTTGCCCTTCTGTGTAATCTCGAGATAGTCGATGATCGCGCCCATGGCCGAGATATCAGCCCGTTCAAAGCTGCCGAAGGCGTCGAGCGACCCGATGCCGAACAGATCGCAGACCCGTTTTTCAGCGCTGCTGCTGTCAAAGGCAGAGCGCGCGATAGGGGTCAGCGCGATGTCGAAATCAGAGACTAATTCGCGTAAATCAGCCTCTTTCGCTTCTGACACGATCAGCTCTGACGGGGACAGACGGGCCAGTTCGGGGCCAAGCCGCGACAGGGTCAGGGGCATCACGTGAAACGCACCGGTCGAAATATCGACCCAGGCCAGCGCATGACCATCGCGGACCTCTGCAAATGCGGCCAGATAGTTGTGGCGCCGCGCTTCGAGCAGGGATTCCTCGGTCAATGTGCCGGGGGTGACCAGCCGCACGACATCGCGTTTGACCACGGATTTATAGCCGCGTTTCTTCGCCTCTGCCGGGCTTTCCATCTGTTCGCAGACCGCCACGCGGAAGCCTTTGCGGATCAGCGTCAGCAAATACCCTTCGGCGGCATGGACCGGCACGCCGCACATGGGGATGTCTTCGCCCCCGTGTTTGCCGCGTTTGGTCAGCGCGATATCCAGCGCTTCGGCCGCGGCGACGGCATCGTCAAAGAACATCTCGTAGAAATCGCCCATGCGGTAGAACAGCAGCGCTTCGGCGTACTGGGATTTAAGCTCTAGATATTGCGCCATCATTGGCGTGATTTTTTCTTCGGTCACCCTGCGCCCCCGGTTCGAGTTAACGTTGTGTACAAAACCGCGCCTCCGGACGAAAGGGCGGACCGGCTTTGCACGCGAGGCGTCGCCGCGACGTCGCGCAAACCGTGAGCGCCATCATGATTGTGTGAGGGGCCGATCGGCGATATCAAGCGGGAAACCATGAGGAAAGCCGTTCTAGTGACCAAAAACCGCATCACGTCCGAAGAGGCGCTCGCCTTTCACCTTGAACCCACGCCGGGCAAGTTCGAAATCACCGCAACCGTCCCGATGACGACCCAGCGGGATCTGAGCCTCGCCTATTCCCCCGGTGTTGCCGTTCCCTGTGAAGCGATCGCCGAAAATCCCGAGCTGGCATATGACTATACCAACAAGGGCAATATGGTCGCGGTGATTTCCAACGGCACTGCTGTTTTGGGCTTGGGCAACCTTGGTGCGCTGGCGTCGAAACCGGTGATGGAGGGCAAGTCGGTGCTGTTCAAACGGTTCGCCGACGTGAATTCGATCGACGTCGAGCTGGATACCGAAGACCCCGAGGCATTCATCAACGCGGTCAAGCTGATGGGGCCGACGTTCGGCGGGATCAACCTTGAGGACATCAAGGCGCCGGAATGTTTCATCATCGAACAGCGTCTGAAAGAAGAGATGGATATTCCGGTCTTTCACGACGACCAGCACGGCACCGCGGTGATCTGTGCTGCCGGTCTGCTGAACGCCTTGCGCATTTCGGGCAAGAAGATCGAAGATGTGCAGATTGTGTTGAACGGTGCGGGGGCGGCGGGGATCGCCTGTCTTGAACTGCTCAAGGCGATGGGGGCCAAGCATAACAACTGTATCATGTGCGATACAAAAGGTGTGATCTATCAGGGCCGTACCGAGGGTATGAACCAGTGGAAGTCGGCCCATGCTGCGCAGACCGAACTGCGCACGCTGGAAGAGGCGATGAAGAACGCGGATGTGTTCCTGGGTGTGTCGGTCAAAGGGGCGGTAACGCCTGCGATGGTCGCCAGCATGGCGGATAATCCGGTGATCTTCGCGATGGCGAACCCCGATCCTGAAATCACCCCGGAGGAAGCACACGAGGTGCGCCCCGATGCGATTGTCGCCACAGGCCGCAGCGATTACCCCAATCAGGTTAACAACGTTTTGGGCTTTCCTTACCTGTTCCGCGGGGCGCTGGATATCCACGCCCGCGCCATCAACGACGAGATGAAGATCGCCTGCGCCCACGCTTTGGCCGATCTGGCACGCGAGGATGTGCCGGACGAAGTGGCGCTGGCCTATGGCAAGAACCTGAGCTTTGGTCGGGATTACATCATCCCGACGCCGTTCGATCCGCGTCTGATCCATCGTATTCCGCCTGCTGTTGCACGTGCAGGTATGGACACCGGCGCCGCGCGGCGCCCGATCATCGATATGGACGCCTACGAGCTGAGCCTGAAGTCGCGGATGGACCCGACGGCGAATATCCTGCGTGGGATCAACGCCCGTGCGCGGGCCAATCAGGCGCGGATGATCTTTGCAGAAGGGGATGACCCCAAGGTTCTGCGTGCTGCGGTGATGTATCAACGCTCCGGTCTGGGCAAGGCGCTGGTGGTCGGACGCGCTGACGACGTAAAGGCCAAGCTGACGGCGGCGGGGATGGAGGATGCCTACCGCGAGCTTGAGGTCGTGAATGCGGCCAATACCCAGCACCTGGAGACGTATAAATCATTCCTTTACAATCGCTTGCAGCGCAAAGGGTCGGACAGCAAGGATATCCACCGTCTGGCCGCCCGTGACCGCCACGTCTTTGCCGCGCTGATGTTGGCGCACGGGCATGGCGATGGTCTGGTGACCGGTGCAACCCGCAAATCCGCCCATGTTCTTGAACGGTTGAACCACGTATTCGATGCCAATGCGAAACACGGCGCCGTCGGGATCACTGCGTTGCTGCACAAGGGGCGGATTGTGTTCATCGGCGATACGCTGGTGCATGAATGGCCGAACGAAGAAGATCTTGCGAATATTGCTGAAAAAGGGGCCAAGGTCGCCCGCCACATGGGGCTTGAGCCACGGGTTGCCTTCGTCAGCTTTTCGACATTCGGCTACCCCGTGTCCGAGCGGGCAGAAAAGATGCAGCGTGCCCCCGATGTGCTGGACGCACGCGGGGTCGATTTCGAATACGAAGGCGAAATGACCGTTGATGTGGCGCTGAATGCGGAAAGCCAGAAGAACTATCCGTTCTCGCGGCTGACAGGGCCTGCGAATATCCTCGTCGTGCCGGCGCGGCATTCGGCCAGTATCTCGGTCAAATTGATGCAGGAAATGGCGGGCGCCACGGTGATCGGCCCGATCCTGACGGGGTTGGACAAGTCGATCCAGATCTGTTCGACCACATCCACCGCGAATGACATCCTGAACATGGCCATTCTGGCGGCCTGCAAGGTCGGCGAATGATCTGGAACCTCGGCTCTATCAACGCGGATAATTTCTACTATCTGCGGCATCTGCCGGCGCCGGGGGAAACGATTGCCGCGCATGATTTCCGGCAAGGGTTGGGCGGGAAGGGGGCCAATATGTCGGTCGCCGCCGCCCGCGCCGGAACGCGCGTTATGCATATCGGCGCCGTGGGGCCGGATGGGAAATGGACCGTGGACCGCTTGCTGGAATACGGCGTCGAAACGCAGCATATCAGCATGATCGACACGGCCACCGGTCACGCGAATATCTGTGTGGCCGAGGATGGCGAAAACTCTATCGTGTTGTTTTCAGGGGCCAATCACAAGATCACCACCCAGATGATCGGGGCCGCCCTGGCAGAGGCATCGCCCGGTGACTTTCTGCTGATGCAGAACGAAACCCTGGGCCAACGCTTTGCCGCGCAGACCGCGCATACTTTGGGCCTGCGCGTCGCCTATGCCGCCGCGCCCTTTGATGCTGAGATCGTGGCGCAGGTTCTGCCCGACATTGATCTGCTGGTGTTGAACGAGGTCGAGGCAGAGGCGCTTGAAAAAACCACAGGTGCCCGCATCGACGCGCTGCCGATCAACGATATTATCGTGACCTTGGGTGCTGAGGGGTGCAAATGGGTCTCTAACAAGGCGAAAACGGTGCAAATCTTTCCGGCCTATCCGGTCAAAGCCGTCGATACCACGGGCGCGGGGGACACGTTTACCGGCTATCTGATCGCTGCCTTGGACCGCAAACTGTCGATGCCGGATGCGATTGCGCTGGCAATGCAAGCTGGCGCCTTGATGGTCACCCGGCAAGGGACGGCGGATGTGATCCCGGACCTCAAAGACATCCAGGATCACGGATTTGACGAAGATTAACGCTCGCGATTAACGCGGGGTTAACGTTATTTCGCAAAGGGCGCAGCGTTGCCCCAAAGTTGTTTCACGCGCTGGTCGCGCCCGCAGCCGTTGCGATAGCGCTTGTAGGCGACGGATTTCTTCACGCCCAAGCCGACGCTGGTAAAGGCCAGACGTTCGTCGCTTTTGTAGTAATCCTGATGGTAGGCATCGGCGGGGGAGAACGCGGCTTTGCCCAAGATCGGGGTTACGACGGTCTTGCCCAAAGCGGCCTGCGCATCGGCCTTGGCCTTTTCTGCAGCGGCCTTCTGCCCATTACCGTCGGCAAAAATCGCGGTGCGGTAGCTATCGCCGCGGTCGCAGAATTGCCCGCCCGCGTCCGTTGGATCAACCGACCGGAAGAACATCGACAGCAGCTGGTCCGCAGATACCACCGCCGGATCATACTGGATCTGCGCTGCTTCATAGTGTCCGGTGCCGCCGGCGACGCCCTGTTTATAGGTGGGGTTTTTGACGCTTCCGCCCGCAAAACCCGATACGACCTCTTTCACACCCTTAACGCTTTCAAAGTCCGCTTCAACGCACCAAAAGCAGCCGCCCGCGACCAAAAGCGTCTCTGTTCCGGCGGCTTTTGCGGTTGTCGCCTGTGCTGCAAGGCCCAGACCAATGGCAGCGCTTAACGCGATCATGCGCATATTTGTGGCAAATCCCATGGAATACTCTCCTTTATTTTGCCTGACGGTGACCGCAATGCCTGCGCGACGCAACTCAGGTGCCTGTGATGTCACAGCCAAGTGATGTCGGTTTCACCCTTGGCCCCGCGGCACGAAGTTCTTAGCGTCAGCCCCAAAGAAGGAGCAATTTGATGCAAACCCACGTCACCACGCACCAAGCCGAAGAAGATGCCCGCAATGAAGACACTTTGATCTATTTAAACGGTCAGATTGTCCCCAAGGCACAGGCCGTGGTCAGCGTCTATGACAGCGGTTTCATGCTGGGCGACGGCATCTGGGAAGGGTTGCGGCTGTATGATGGTACATGGGCCTTTCTGGACGATCACCTTGACCGCCTGTTCGAGGCGTCCAAAGCCATTGACCTTGACATCGGGATGACGCGCGACGCCCTGATTTTGGCCTTGTTAGAAACGCAAAAAGCCAATGGCATGACCACCGATGCCCACGCGCGTCTGATGATCACACGGGGGCCAAAAACGCGGCCCTTCCAGCACCCGTCGCTGTCGCAATCGGGCCCTACCATCACGATCATTATGGAACACTCGCGCCCGAATATGCCGCGCCCGATCCGGCTGGCGACAGTACCGCATCTGCGCGGGCTGCCGATGACGCAGGACCCAAAGCTAAATAGTCATTCCAAATTGAACTGTATTCTCGCGTGTATTGCCGCGGAAAAAGCGGGTGCCGACGAAGGGCTGATGCTGGATATTAACGGTTTCGTGAATACAACCAACGCCTGTAACTTTTTCATCGTCCGCAAAGGGGAGGTTTGGACCAGCACCGGCGATTACTGCATGAATGGAATCACCCGTCAGAAGGTGATCGACCTGTGTCGCGCCAATGATATCCCGTGTTTCGAAAGGAATTATTCATTGGTCGACACCTATGGTGCTGACGAGGCGTTCTTGACCGGCACATTCGGGGCGCAAACACCNGTCGCGATGATCGANGGCCGTCAGATTGGCACNGGCGACATGGGGCCGGTAACAAAAAAGCTGCGCGGNTTGTACAAAGACCTGATNGCAAAGGAATGTGNCTGATGCGTATCGCAATGTGGTCCGGCCCGCGCAATCTGAGCACGGCGATGATGTATAGCTTCGGNAACCGNGCNGATTTCACCGCGATGGATGAACCGTTCTATGCGCCGTATCTTAAGGCCACCGGCGCCGATCATCCGATGAAAGATGAAATTATCGCGGGCCATGAATGTGACCCCTCGAGCGTCGCGGCGCGCTGCGCAGAGCCGGGCACGACGCATCGCTACATGAAACACATGCCCCATCATATGATTGACGGGTTTCCGATGGGTTGGGCAGAGGGCTGCGTGCATGTCCACCTGATACGCCACCCCGCCCGCGTGATCGCGAGCTATACCGCGAAACGGGAAGCGCCGAATTTTAATGATATCGGCTATGGCCAACAGACCGCGCTGTACGATCAAATCGGTGGGCTGGTCATCGATTCCGCTGATATTCGCGCGAACCCCGAAGGCATGTTGCGCAAGCTGTGTGATGCCATCAACCTGCCCTTCGATCCGGCAATGCTATCCTGGGCGGCGGGCCCACGTGCCGAAGATGGCATCTGGGCATCACATTGGTATGGTGCCGTGCACAAAAGCACCGGTTTCGCAGGGGNGGAGGGGCCGTTGCCCAGGCTTGAACCTGCCGCAGAAGCGCTGTGTGCCAAAGCNCTTCCACATTATCAAAAGCTTTATGATCAACGGCTTAGGTGATTTCGNGTAAAAATNTNCGATTTATCGAAACTAAATCATCTCATGTTGCGTGAATTATCAGGAAGAACCACGCAACAAGGAGATTTAACATGAAGATGTTTACAGCAACCGCTCTGGCTCTCACGCTTGCCACGGGTACAGCCTTCGCCGCCGCACACAGCAACGCGATGGTCGAAGCGATGGATCAAGATGTATCCAACGGTGTGGTCAGCGCCGATAAGGTGATGGCAACTGAAAACGGCTGGATGGTCGTTCACCGCACAGATGCCGAGATGAAACCCGGCCCCGTTGTCGGCTACGCGCCTCTGCGTGCGGGTGAAAACGTCGACGTTGCCGCCATTCTGCAAGAAGAAGTGAAATCCGGCGATATGTTGATGCTCATGGTCCACTCCGAAGAGGGCGGCATGAAAACCGGCGGCTTTGAATACACATTGGGNGCCAAAGAAGACGGCCCGATCAAGCCAGANGGNAAATTGGTGATGACGGTTATTACTGCAGAGTAAACCGTTCTAACCCAAAAGAAGGCCCGGACAGAATATCCCCCTGTCCGGGCCTTTTNTGTTTACCCTTTGAGGCGCTTNTCGCGTGCGGCCAAGAGCTTGAGACGCAGNGCGTTCAGCTGAATGAAGCCCGCCGCGTCTTTTTGATCATAGGCACCAGCGTCATCTTCAAATGTCACGTGGGCTTCGGAATACAGCGAATGATCCGACCAGCGNCCGACTGTACGCACGTGGCCTTTGTACAATTTCAGTCGAACTGTACCGGTTACATGGGTTTGCGAGGCATCAATNGCCGCTTGCAGCATGGTGCGCTCGGGGCTGTACCAGAANCCGTTNTANATCAGCTCCGCATAGCGCGGCATCAGCTCGTCCTTCAGGTGCATCGCNCCACGGTCNAGGGTGATTGATTCGATCCCGCGGTGTGCTTCAAGCAACAAGGTGCCGCCCGGCGTTTCGTAAATACCGCGGGATTTCATNCCNACAAAACGACCCTCGACAAGGTCAAGGCGCCCGCAGCCATGTTTGCCGCCAAGTTCGTTCAATTTAGCCAGAAGTGTCGCGGGCGACATGGCTTCACCGTTGATGCTTACCGCATCGCCACGTTCAAACCCGATCTCCACATACTCGGGCGTATCTGGTGCTTGCTCTGGCGAGACCGTGCGCTGGTACACATAGTCGGGCGCGTCCACGGCCGGATCCTCCAGCACTTTGCCTTCCGAAGAGGTGTGCAGCAGGTTCGCNTCCACGCTAAACGGCGCTTCGCCACGTTTGTCCTTCGCCACGGGGATCTGATGTTTTTCGGCAAATTCGATCAATTTAGTCCGGCTGGACAGGTCCCATTCTCGCCATGGCGCGATCACCTTGATGTCGGGGTTCAACGCATAGGCCGCCAATTCGAANCGAACCTGATCGTTGCCCTTGCCTGTCGCGCCATGCGCAACGGCGTCGGCGCCGGTTTCGGCGGCGATTTCAACAAGGCGCTTGGAAATCAGAGGGCGCGCGATGGAGGTGCCCAACAGNTATAGGCCTTCNTAGACCGCATTGGCGCGGAACATGGGGAAGACGAAATCGCGCACGAATTCTTCACGCACGTCTTCCACGTAAATCTCGGATGCGCCCATCATTTCAGCTTTGGCGCGGGCGGGCTCAAGCTCTTCGCCTTGGCCGAGGTCAGCGGTAAAGGTAACCACCTCGCAACCATATTCGGTTTGCAGCCATTTCAGGATGATCGAGGTATCAAGCCCACCAGAATAGGCGAGCACAACTTTTTTGGGCGCGGACATGATGTTTCCTTTTCGGTTTGCACCGCGAAGTACCTGTTTTTCAAGGCGTGAGCAAGATTGAAGGCTGCGTTGACCGCGTCACCTGGGAATCGTATCGACAAGTATTCAACGGGAAGGTCGATGAGATGACAGATATGTTTAAAACTGCAGCACGCAGCGCAGCGCAACAGATGCGAGAGGTGTTTCCCGCCACCCCCTTGATGCGCAACGAACATCTGTCAGAAAAATATGACGCTGACATATGGTTGAAACGCGAAGACCTAAGCCCCGTTAGATCATATAAGTTGCGCGGGGCGTTCAACGCGATGCGCAAAGTGATCCCCGAGAAGTCTGTTTTCGTTTGNGCAAGNGCGGGCAACCACGCCCAAGGTGTTGCATTTATGTGCAGTCATTTCGGTGTGAAAGGTGTGATTTTCATGCCCGTCACGACGCCTCAACAGAAAATTCAGAAAACCAAGATGTTCGGTGGGCTTCAGGTCGAGGTTCGCTTGATCGGCGATTACTTTGACAAAACGCTCGCCGCGGCGCAGCAGTATTGCGTGGAAGAGGGCGCGCATTTTCTGTCTCCTTTCGATGATGAAGATGTCATAGAGGGGCAAGCCTCCGTTGCGGTTGAAATAGAGGAGCAGTTAGGGCGCGTGCCCGACCACATTCTGCTTCCCGTTGGTGGCGGCGGTCTTTCGTCCGGCGTTTACAGCTATTTTCAAAATGCATGCCGATATAGCTTTGTTGAACCTGAAGGGGCCCCTAGTTTGGCCAAAGCTTTGGCCGCGGGTGCACCGGTGGATGTGTCTCCTATCAATAGTTTCGTCGATGGGGCCGCGGTCGCAAAAATTGGCCAACGTAACTTTGCACGGTTGGATCGTGTCGCAGAGAGTGATGTGATCCATCTGGCCGAAGACCGCATCTGCGTCACGATCATCGAAATGCTGAATGTTGAAGGCATCGTATTAGAACCTGCTGGTGCCCTTTCTATTGAGGCGCTGGGCGAAGTAGCTGACCAGATCAAGGGCAAGACCGTTGTATGCGTAGCATCCGGCGGAAACTTCGATTTTGAGCGTCTGCCAGAGGTGAAAGAGCGGGCGCAGCGGTACTCCGGCGTCAAGAAATATTTTATTCTGCGGATGCCGCAGCGCCCTGGTGCGCTGAAAGAATTCTTGAGCATTCTCGGCCCGGACGATGACATCTGTCGGTTTGAATACCTGAAGAAGTCTGCGCGAAACTTCGGCTCTGTCCTGATCGGAATTGAAACACGCAGCCCTGAAAGTTTTGGGCCGTTCTTGGCGCAACTGAAGGACGCAGGATTTACCTATACGGACATCACGAATNACGAAACCTTGGCTCAATTTGTCCTATAGGCNTAATGCAGGTCTCCGTGTTCGATAGGAAATGTTCTTTCGATTTTTCATAGCTGGTAAGGATCTCCTTCCAAATAGATGTGATTTGATGGCTGCCGGTAAAGTCGCCTTCGGCCTGCGCGCATTGTTCTGACAATTCGACAAACCCCACGCTTAATGCGCTGCCCTTCACAAAGTGAAGTATATCGCGAAACTGATCGGTCGTTACGCCCATCGTTAGCTGAGCATTGGCTTCTTCCACCTCCTTAAAAAANACGCACATAATTGTGCTGAAGTCGTCGCGCCCAACAGCGGNNTGCAAGGTCGCGACCTGTTCCCAGTCAATCACTGATTCGCCCTCTTTCTCCGNCCAATGTGGGGCAAAATTCTTAACAAAGCGTGCAGGGCGATCATCACTTAAAAACTTTTNGGCTTCACCGAATCTTAATCNGTCGTTGGCTAGGCTCGGGGNGAAGTTGNCGAAAGNTTNTGNATGTTGCAGANCAAGATTGAANAAATAGCCCGNCCAAACACGCCGCAGCGGTTTCGCGCGATCAAAACAGCTATGGTTGTCGACGATAGCGCGCTGCAGCGGCGAATCTTGATGGCGACGTTGTCGCGATGGGGATTCGATGTGCAGGAAGCGGCCTCTGCTGAAGAAGCATTGGCGGTCTGCGAACAAAATCTACCAGATCTGATCATCAGCGACTGGATTATGCCAGGTATGTCGGGGCTGCAATTTTGCGAGGCGTTTCGCAAACTTTCGAAGGGCAGCTACGGGTACTTCATTTTACTGACGGCAAAATCTGATAAATCCGAGGTGGTTAAAGGGTTGGACAGCGGTGCGGACGATTTTGTCAGCAAGCCAGTCAACGTTGACGAGCTACGCGCGCGAATTATGGCCGGCGAACGCATTTTGACGATGCAGCGTGAATTATCGTCGAAAAACCGTGTCATTAGTGAAGCTCTGGACGCGTTGCAAAACGTACATGACGCATTGGATCGGGACCTAGACGAGGCGCGAAAGTTTCAGAAATCCCTTTTGCAGGAACCGTTTTGCGCCTTCGATGCGGGTGCCGTGTCTTTGATGCTCAGGTCTAGCGGGCATGTAGGGGGCGATCTGGTGGGATATTTCACAGCGGGAAATAGCATCGGGATCTACGGGCTAGATGTGTCCGGCCACGGGGTGAGCTCGGCCCTGATGGCCGCCCGATTGGCCGGTATTTTTTCCGCCGTCGCACCGGAGCAAAACCTGGCGTTGGCACGCCAATCTGACGGGACGTATAAAATGCGCCCGCCCGACCAAGTAATCGCCGAGCTGAACAGCCTAGTGCTCTCTGACATGGAATCGGAGCAGTATTTCACACTTTTTTTGGCGGAAATTGAACTTGATACCGGCAGGATCAGGGCAACCCAGGCCGGCCACCCGCACCCCTTTATTCAGCGACGCAACAGCAGGTTGGAAAACTTCGGGAGAGGCGGGCTGCCCGTAGGGCTGATTGCCGATGCGCAATATGAAACAGTCGCGAGCCAGCTTTACCCTGGCGATCGTCTGATCGTGCTTTCCGACGGGGTGACCGAATGTCCTGACCCGATTGGGCAAATGCTGGACGATAATGGTTTAAATCAGGTTCTACATGATCTGCACCCCATCAGGGGGCCGCTTTTCTTTGACGCGCTCACGTCGAGGCTAGAAGATCATGCGGGGACGGCTGACTTTCCTGATGATGTTTCCGGCATCTGCTTCGAATTTCAGGACCTTGCCGCCAGAAACCGTTCAAGAAAGTGCCGATCCCCATCGTTGCCTAGCACCGAAACGGCCTCTTCCCCCGACAGAACAACTGTTGCGTGGTCAGGCTCTATCGGGGGGGCAATATGACGGACGGGATGGGCGACATAGACATGGCAAATTTTCTCTGCCCAGATGTTATACTCCGGCATATAGACGTATCGTCGGAATGCGCCCAACCGCCGAGGGCGCGCAATGGTCCAGCCAATCTCTTCCATCACCTCGCGGTGGAGCGTTTGGAGAGGCGATTCACCGGGGTCAATGCCACCGCCTGGCAACTGAATATCAACATGTGGCCTAAGCTGGGCGGTCATCAAAAAGCGGCCCTTGAGGGGCAAAATCGCATAGGCTCCGGGACGCGACGTGTATGTTTTTCCCGGAATGGGCGGTTCCCCAACGCGTCGCATCATATGACTCCCCCTTTTCGCACGGCTTGTTGCCCTTATATAGACGCGGTATGCCAACCGTCTGCCGGTAAGGAAAGTCAAATGACCCAAGGAAACAAAATCGCGTGGGACGACACCGTTCTACCCTTTCAACTCGATGCCTCTGATATTCGGGGGCGCGTCGCGCGTCTGGATGGCGTGCTGGAAGGGATTTTGCGTCAGCATGACTATCCCGAAAAGGTAGAGGCGTTGGTCGCCGAAATGGCCTTGCTTACGGCGCTGATCGGGCAAACCATTAAACTGCGTTGGAAATTGCAACTGCAGGTCCAATCCAAAGGGCCCGTGCGCATGATTGCGACAGACTACTACGGCCCGACGGATGATGGTGAACCCGCGCGCATCCGTGCTTACGCTAGTTATGATGCCGACCGGATCACCGATGGGCCGGCCTTTGATCAAGTGGGCGAGGGGTATTTTGCCATTATGATCGATCAGGGCAACGGGATGACCCCCTATCAGGGGATTACGCCGCTTACCGGTAAATCGCTGTCCGAATGTGCAGAGGCGTATTTCGCGCAGTCCGAACAGCTGCCCACACGGTTTGAGCTGAGCTTTGGCAAATCCACCTCCCCGGGGGAGGATGAGCATTGGCGCGCCGGCGGTGTTATGCTGCAACATATGCCCAAAGCCTCGCCCTTTGCCGCGCAAGGGGAAGGCAGCGGCGAGGTGCTGCAAGCCACTGATCTGGTCGACGGTGAAGAGGGGGATAACTGGCACCGCGTCAACGTCTTGCTGGATACGGTAGACGAGCTTGAACTGATTGGGCCGAGCCTGCCGCCGACAGATCTTTTGAAACGTCTATTTCACGAGGAGATGCCGCGCGTATTCGACGCGCAGGCGGTCCGCTTTGGCTGCACTTGCTCCGAAGATCGTGTGCGGCAAAGCCTGTCGATCTATTCGGCGGGGGATATCGAAACGATGACGACAGACGACGGCCGCGTCACGGCCGACTGCCAGTTCTGTGGTGCGCATTATGATCTGGATCCGAAAACAGTCGGGTTCGAGGCAGAAGACAACAGTGGCAGCTGATCAGCTCGCCCATTTTCGGAAGGCGCTGGCGCAAACTGGTGTCACGTCTTCCGATTTTGACCTTAACAAAGGGTCTACGCCACCGGCGAATCGGACATTGCGGCCAGCTGGCGTTCTGGCCCCGATCGTTGAACGGGGCGGGCGGTTGGAACTTATCCTGACCAAACGGTCGTCCGCGCTAAAGCACCATCCGGGGCAAATCGCCTTCCCGGGCGGCAAGCAGGATGGCGGTGATGCGGATGTTGTTGCCGCAGCTCTACGCGAGGCGCGGGAAGAAATCGGCCTGCCCTCGGATCTGGTCGACGTCTTGGGTACGCTGCCCGCACATGAGACAGTTACCAACTTTCTGGTGACGCCCGTCATTGCCTTCGTGAAAAAAGACTTCGAAATTATCCCCGAGCCTGGCGAAGTTGAGGAAGTCTTTACCGTTCCACTTGATCATGTGCTCAACGCCGAAAATTACGTGGTCCAGTCGCGCCGGTGGCAGGGGCAGCGACGGTATTATTACACGGTTCCTTATGGTCCCTATTACATTTGGGGGGCAACCGCGCGTATGTTGCGGGCATGGACAGAACGTATGATGTGACCCTTCCTGCCAGCACGCGCTGGCTTTCCGACCCCGATGCCCAAGCCGTATGCGATGCGGTGACGGACGGCGGGCATGCGATCTATTTTGTCGGGGGCTGTGTGCGGAACGCGCTTTTGGGCGTGGCGGATAGCGATGTCGACATGTCGACCAATGCATTGCCCGAGCGTGTCATGGCTCTTGCCGCGCGCGCTGGGCTGAAAGCCGTACCGACGGGCGTGGAACATGGAACTGTCACCGTGGTCAGCGGCGGTAAGGGGTTCGAGGTGACGACCTTCCGCCGGGACGTGGAAACGGACGGGCGACGTGCGGTTGTCGCTTTTTCGGACAGTATCCTCGACGATGCGTTGCGCCGTGATTTTACGATGAACGCGCTTTACGCGGATGCGCAGGGGCGGGTGATCGACCCGCTTGAAGGTCTTGTTGATTTGCGCGCGCGGCGGGTGAGGTTTATCGAGGATGCCGCCCAACGTATCCGCGAAGATTACCTGCGCACTTTGCGCTATTTCCGGTTTTGCGCGTGGTATGCGGACCCGGTCGAGGGCTTCGATCCGGAGGCTTTGGCCGCGATTGCAGCGCATACAGACGGGTTGGAAAGCCTGTCGGCAGAGCGGATCGGGGCAGAGCTTACGAAGCTGTTAACCGCGCCGGACCCTGCGCCAGCGGTCGCGGCGATGCGCCAAACCGGCGTCTTGGGGGCAATTCTGCCGGGGAGCGATGACCGCTGGCTCGGGATGGTCGTGCATTTCGAACAGCTGTTGCAGATGTCTGTGGACTGGCGCAGGCGGCTGGCAGCACTTGGCGGTGAGGATACCGATCAGCGCCTGAGGTTGAGCAAGGCAGACGCGAAATACCTGCATCGGCTGAAAGAGGCGGCATATGGCGCAGAGACGGTGGCCGCGATTGCCCATACCGACGGCGGCGATATGGCGCGCGCGGTTGTTGTGCTGCGCGCCTGCCTGTCTGAAACGCCACCCGATGCGGCTGTGCTTGATAGTATCGCGCAGGCCGAAGCTGCCGTATTTCCCGTTCAAGCCGCTGATTTGATGCCGGAATACACCGGACCTGCTTTGGGAAGGCGGATGGCCGAGCTTAAGGCGCTCTGGATCGCTTCGGGGTTTGCGGCGACGCGGGACAGTTTGTTGGACATGCCAGAAAGCTGACGCAACCTGTGGTCTTTTCGGCGCTGCTCTTTCTATAGTGGCGGCGAACACGCGCCCCACAGGTGAATTATGTTTCGATTTTTCGAAAATCTTGTCGATCCCTATGCGGACTACGCCGAGCTAGACACGCCGCCCACGCGGCTGTGGCCCTTTTTCCGCAACTACAGCGCGCCGTTCAAAACGGTGTTCTGGGTCACGGGTGTGCTTTCCGTTGTGGTCGCGGCGATCGAGATCGGGCTGATCTACTATATGGGCCGTCTTGTCGATCTGATGGACGGCAGCCCGGCCGAGGTATGGCGNAGCTATGGGGCGGAGTTTATCGTCGTCGCGCTGCTTATCCTGATCGCGCGNCCNGCTGTGCANGCGGTTCATGTGTTACTGCTGAACAACGCTGTGTTGCCAAATTACGGCACNCTTTTCCGTTGGCGCGGNCACCGGCAGGTGNTGCGGCAATCGGTCGGCTGGTTCGAGGATGACTTTGCCGGGCGCATCGCCAACCGCATCATGCAAACGCCCCCCGCTGCGGGGGAGGTCGTGTTTCAGGTCTTTGACGCGATTTCNTATGCGCTGGCCTATCTCATCGGNGCAGCGATTTTGTTAACCACGTCGGACTGGCAGCTGCTGATCCCCTTGGTCGCGTGGTTCGCGCTTTATGCTGTGCTGACCCAATGGACGATCAAGCGTGTGGCGGTTGCGTCGCAGGCGGCGTCGGATGCCCGCTCAGAGGTGACAGGCCGCGTGGTCGACAGTTACAGCAANATTCATTCGGTCAAGATGTTNGCNCACCATGACCGCGAGATTGAATATGCCAAGGGNGCCATCGAGAANGCGCGCGTCACTTTTCAAAAGGAAATGCGGATATTCACCATCATGGATATCTGTCTGGTCAGCTTGAACGGTTTGNTAATCGTCGGGGTCGTAGGCTGGGCGTTCTATCTNTGGTCAACCGGCAACGCGACGGTGGGCGTGGTGACGGCTGCGACGGCGCTGACGCTGCGGTTGAACTCCATGACCGCCTGGATCATGTGGGCGCTTTCGACGTTCTTCCAGCAGCTTGGCGTCGTGGCCGAGGGGCTAGAAACGATTGCGCAGCCCATCACCTTGGTTGACGACAGCGATGCCAAGCCGCTGGCCCTGACCGACGGGCGGGTGGAGATGCGCGGGCTGACCCATCATTATGGCCGTGGTTCGGGCGGGTTGGATCANGTGGATATCACCGTGCAGCCGGGGGAAAAGATCGGCCTGATCGGGCGGTCGGGCGCGGGCAAATCGACCTTGGTCAAGCTGNTGCTGCGGTTTTACGACCCCGAAGGCGGACGNATTCTGATTGACGGGCAGGATATCACCACCGTCCGGCAGGACAGCCTGCGGCAGGCGATCGGGATGGTGCAGCAGGACAATGCCTTGCTGCATCGGTCGATCCGCGAAAATATCCTNTACGGNCGTCCCACCGCGACGGAGGCAGAGGTGATTGCCGCAGCGAAACAGGCCCAAGCACATGATTTTATTCAGGANTTGAACGATCAGGGCGGGCGGTCCGGCTATGACGCGCAGGTTGGCGAGCGGGGNGTGAAACTGTCGGGAGGGCAGCGGCAACGCATCGCGCTGGCGCGGGTCATCCTCAAGAACGCGCCGATCCTTTTGCTGGACGAAGCGACGAGCGCGCTTGATAGCGAGGTAGAGGCCGCGATCCAGCAGACCCTGTACGGCATGATGGAGGGCAAGACCGTCATCGCCATCGCGCATCGCCTGTCCACCATCGCTGAAATGGACCGTATTNTGGTCATGGACGGGGGCCGTATCGTCGAAGAGGGCACGCATGAGGTGCTTTTGGNACAAGGCGGGCTATATGCAGATTTCTGGAACCGGCAATCCGGCGGGTTCCTTCGCACAGAAGAGCCGACATCGTAATGCCTTTGACATGGATCGACCCGTTTTCCCCCGCCACGACAGAGCCGCCGCGCCGTCTGGCGGCCTTTTTTCGTTGGGCGTTGAAGGGCAGCGGCCCTGCACTTGGGGTTGCCGGGGTGCTGTCGATTTTCGCCGGCGTGATAGAGGTGATGGCNGCCTTGGTTCTTGGGTGGGTNGTGGATGCGGCGCTTGCCGCCGAGGCNGGGGCCGTATTCTCGGATCATACGGGGCTGCTCTTGGCGGGGCTGGCGTTCTTTTTGCTGCTGCGTCCNGCGCTGTTCGGCGTCAGTTCGTATATGCAGTCGATCGTGGTCGCGCCGAATGTGTTCAACCTCGTGCTGTCGCGCTTGCATCGCTACACGCTGGGGCAGGCGGTCACGTTTTTCGACAATGATTTCGCGGGCCGGATTTCGCAGAAGGAAATGCAGACCAGCCGCGCGCTGACCGATGTCGTGACCGAGGTGCTGCATACGGTGCTCTTCGCCGCCGCGTCCTTTGTCGGCGCGGTGATGCTGCTTGGCACGGTNGANTGGCGCATCGCTGCGGGGCTGGTGCTTTGGATGGTCGGCTATGTCTTCCTGATCCGCCACTTCATGCCGCGGGTCCGNAAACATTCNAAAGCGCGGGCAGGNGCGCGCGCGATGGTGACGGGGCAGGTGGTCGATACGATCACCAACATCAANACNGTCAAGCTCTTCGCCCATGCCGATCACGAGGACCGCGCCGCCTTGGGGGCGATGCGCAAGTTTCTGGACACGAGCCTCGATTTCGGGCGGGTNAGCGTCTCTTTCCGGTTCTGGCTGATGACGATNGCGGGNTTTTTGCCGGTGCTGCTGGTGGGGGGNGCGCTTTGGTANTGGTCGCTGGGTCTGGTGACGGCGGGNGATATTGCGGCGNCGGGGGCGGTGTCGNTTCGGCTGGCGCAGATGACGGGCTGGGTCAGTTTCACGCTGATGGCGCTTTATGCGAATATGGGCGAGGTTGAAGACGGGATGCGCACGCTGGCCGCGCCGCAGCAGCTGCGCGATGCAGACAACGCGGCAGAGCTGGTGGTGCACGAAGGGGCTATCCGCTTTGACGGGCTGCGCTTTACCTATGGCCGCGATACGGGCGGTATCGAGGAGCTGAGCCTATCGATCAAACCGGGGGAGAAGCTAGGCATCGTCGGCGCATCGGGGGCGGGAAAATCGACGTTGGTGTCGCTTTTGCTGCGGCTCTATACGGCGGAACAGGGTCACATTTCAATTGATGGGCAGGATGTCTCGGGTGTCACCAAGCAAAGCTTGCGGCGTCAGATCGGGATGGTCACTCAGGAGACCGCGATGTTCAACCGGTCGGCGTTCGACAACATCCGCTATGGCAAGCCCGACGCGACAGAGGCAGAGGTCATCGCCGCCGCACGTAAGGCCGAGGCGCATGAGTTCATCGAGAAGATGCAGGATCACACGGGCCGCAGCGGCTATGACGCGCATCTGGGGGAACGGGGGGTCAAGCTGTCGGGCGGGCAACGTCAGCGTATTGCGCTGGCCCGCGCGATCCTCAAGGACGCGCCGATCCTGATATTGGACGAAGCGACAAGCGCGCTGGATAGCGAGGTCGAAGCCGCGATCCAAAGCGCGCTGACCCGCGTGATGGAGGGCAAGACCGTGATGGCCATCGCCCACCGTCTGTCGACCCTGACCGAGATGGACCGCATCGCCGTGATGGACGCGGGCCGCATCGTAGAGATCGGCACCCATGATGCGCTGCTTGCCAAAGACGGGCTTTATGCCCGCTACTGGCGGCGGCAGTCGGGCGGGTTTTTGGATATGAAGGCCGCAGAATAAGGCTTTTGCTGCGCCCGGCTTCGCGGTAAGCCCTGCGCATGACAGAATATACAATCCAGCGACTTGGCCACCTGGGCGACGGCATTGCGCCCGGCCCTTTATTTGCTCCTATGACCCTGCCGGGCGAGGTGGTGACAGGCACGCCTGACGGTCAGACCCTGACCGACATCCGTATCGTCACCCCGTCGGAGAACCGGGTGTCGGCGCCGTGTCGCCACTTCAAGGCCTGTGGCGGCTGCCAGTTGCAGCATGCGTCGGATGACTACGTCGCGGATTTCAAGCTGGGCGTGGTCAAGGCGTCGCTGGATGCCCACGGGATAGAGACTGTTTTCAAGCCACTGCAAACCTCGCCCGCGCAATCGCGCCGTCGGGCAACCTTTGCCGCCAAACGTACCAAAAAGGGCGCGATGGCCGGTTTCCACGGGCGCGGGTCTGATGTGGTGATCGAAATTCCCGGGTGTCAGTTGCTGGACCCTGCGGTGATGGGCGCTCTGCCGATTGCCGAAAAGCTTGCCGTGATCGGCACCAGCCGCAAGGCTGCCCTTGCTGTAACGGTGACCGCGTCGCGCGGGGGGCTCGATATCTCGGTCCAGAACGGGAAAGAGCTGGACGGCCCCTTGCGGCAAGAACTGGCACATCTGTGCGACAGTCTGGGGCTGGCGCGGCTGACCTGGGATGGCGAGGTGATCGCGATGCGCACGCCACCCGTACAGCGTTTCGGTGCGGCCAAGGTGACACCCCCGCCCGGTGCCTTCCTGCAAGCCACCCCGCACGGAGAGGCGGCGCTGGTCACCGCCGTCCGCGAGGCTGTCGGTGAGGCGCGCCATGTGATTGACCTGTTTGCGGGCTGCGGCACGTTCAGCCTGCCCCTGGCCGATCAGGCAGAGGTACACGCCGTCGAGGGTGACGCCGCCATGACCGCCGCGCTGGATCACGGGTGGCGCATGTCGACGGGGCTCAAACCCGTCACGACAGAGGCGCGCGATCTGTTCCGCCGCCCCTTGCTGCCGGACGAGCTGGCCAAGACCGACGCCGTGGTCATCGACCCGCCGCGCGCGGGGGCCGAGGCCCAGATCGCCGAGATCGTCAAAGCGATGCCGCCGGTGCTGGCCTATGTGTCGTGTAACCCCGTCACCTTCGCGCGGGACGCCGCCGTGCTGATTGCCGCCGGTTATACGTTGAATTGGGTGCAAGTCGTTGATCAATTCCGCTGGTCCTCCCATGTGGAGCTGGCAGCGCAGTTCACTGCGCCGGAAGTACAACGCAAACGTAAATAACGCAGATCTATGGTGGGCACGGTAAACATGCGGGAACGTCTGGGAAGATGGGTCGAAGGGCGGGCCGTCAGCAATTTCATCATCGGTGTGATCGTGTTCAACGCCGCCTTGCTGGGGATGGAGACAGCCCCCGCCCTGATGGAGAGATACGGCACGCTGATCCTATTCCTTGATCGCGTCTGCCTGTTTATTTTCATCGCCGAGATCACGCTCAAGATCATTGCGCGCGGGGTCGGGTTCTTCCGCAACGGGTGGAATGTCTTTGACTTTACGGTCGTTGCCATCGCGCTGGTGCCCGCGGTGCAGGGGCTGTCTGTCTTGCGGGCGCTGCGTATCCTGCGGGTTTTGCGGGTGCTGTCCGTCGCCCCGCGTCTGCGCCGCGTTGTCGAAGGGTTTATCACCGCGTTGCCCGGTATGGGGTCGGTGTTCCTGCTGATGACGATCATCTTTTACATCGGGTCCGTCATCGCGACCAAATTGTTCAGCGACCAGTTCCCCGAATGGTTCGGGTCATTGCCCGCCAGCGCCTATAGCCTGTTTCAGATCATGACGCTGGAAAGCTGGTCGATGGGGATCGTCCGCCCGGTGATGGAGGTCTACCCCTATGCCTGGGTTTTCTTCGTGCCGTTTATTCTGGTCACGACCTTCGCCGTAGTGAACTTGCTGGTGGGTCTGATCGTGAACTCGATGCAGGATGCGCATAACGAGGAAGAGACCGTGCGCACCGATGCCTACCGGCTTGAGGTGATGGAAAAGCTGGAAGCGATCGAAAAGAAGCTGGCAGAGCACAGCCGACAGTAACGGCTTTTTGACCGCATCGATATTTGCTACATGATAGGGCATCCACATAAGGCCGAAATGGTCGCGGGAACGAGGCATAGTGAACATGAAACGCAGAAACCTGATTCTGGGTGGCACCGCGCTGGTCGCGCTTGGGGCCTGCAGCAGCAGTAAATTCAAACGGTACAACGGGCCGCAGGTCACCTATGTGATCGTCAACAAGGGCGACCGCCGGATGTATCTGATGCACCACGACAAGGTGCTGGAATCATACGATATCAAACTGGGGTTCGCGCCTGTGGGCCACAAGGTGTACGAAGGTGACGGGCGCACGCCCGAAGGGATCTATATGATCGACCGGCGCAATCCGAACAGCCGNTTCCACCTGTCGATCGGCATCAACTACCCCAATGAAATGGACCGCGCCCGCGCGGAAGCTTTGGGCAAAAGCCCCGGTGGCGATATCTTTATCCACGGTCAAAAGACCGCCAAGGACAAGAATCGCACCGATTGGACGTGGGGATGTATCTCTGTCTCGAACGACGAGATGGAGGAGATCTATGCGATGGTCGGGGATAACACCCCNATCGCACTGAACCCCTGATATCTAGNTAAAAGCGGGGGTGACCTTGGCGGTCACTTCCCCATCACCATGGTCCACCAGATCTTGCCGTTGTTTTCCTGATGCCAGGAAAAGCCCATGTTCAAAGCGTCCTTCGACATGATGATGCGGCGGGTGTCNGGTTTNTCCATCCANGCGGCAAGTGTTTCGAGCTCGGTCTCGTAGGTTTCCGAGATGACTTCGCCGACCAGCGCGCCAGTGTATCCTACACGTTGGATACGATCGACAGGGGACGACCCGTCAGACCCGAAGTGCCAGGGGCGGTTCTGCACCGCCATATCCCGCGAATGGGTCGCGGCGGCGGCGTTCAGNTGTGCGTCNAGTTGAACNGGTGCCAGACCNGAGGCACCGCGCAGCGCGTTCACGGAATCAAGCATGCGGAANTGCAGCTTGCCGGTATCGTTGCGCCCGATCTTATAGACGGTNGGGCCGGGGCGACCGTCGGATGCAAGCGGGGTCGGTGCAGGGGTACAGGCCGCCAGCGCCACGGTCAGGGAAATAAGGATTGAAAACAGACGGATCATGGCGCAGCTCCACGCAATTGGGTTTGTCGTGCCATACAGCTTGATGCGTTGCAGATCAAACGCACATGAGCGTGAGCGCGCCTGTTAACGCTTGTTTGATTTGAAACTGCGACTTTCGAGCCATATACGACAGTATTATACTAGGTTGTAACTACCTTCAGGAGACATCTGATGTCTGATAAGAAATTTACCCTTTCGTCGCGCCGTGCTTTCCTTGCTGGCAGCGCCGCGATGCTGGCAACGCCTGCGCTGGCGCAAAGCAGCGTNAACAGCGAAGCGACCACGGAGACGGAGCGNGATCTGACCGAGNCNGTGCGTCGCAACACCTCCAGCTTCCGCACGCTGGATTGGCAGCCTTACTTNAGCNACACCAAGAACGGGGCCATTCTTGTCGATATCGACAGCCGCGCGGTGCATTACTGGTCNGAGGATCAGTCGATCTACAAGCTGTACCCCTCAAGCGTACCGCTGACCGAGGAACTGACCCGCCGTGGGCGTACCAGCGTGATCCAGAAGGTCGTCGGCCCCACATGGCGTCCGACCCCGTCGATGCTGGAACGCAACCCAGAGTGGCCAGCGGTGATCGGGCCGGGCCCTGACAACCCCTTGGGCACCCACGCGCTGTACCTGAGCTGGACGTACTACCGTATCCATGGCACGCATGACACACGCAAGATCGGGCGTCGTTCGTCGAATGGCTGCATTGGCCTGTACAATGAACATATTGCTGAACTTTTTGGCATGGCGAACGTCGGNACCCAAGTGTTGCTTATTTGACAACTTTTTAGCGATTGTGGTGCTCAAAAGCTGAATCCGGGTTTGCAATTACCCGCTGATGCTGTTTAGAAAGTTTTACGAGGTAAGTCTTGGGCGCGTGCTATCACACTGTGAAGTACGCCTTTTCTGGAGGTTATGTTATGAAGAAACTCGTTCTCGCCGCTGCTCTGACAGCTGCTGCATCGAATGCATTTGCNGGTTCGCTGGCAGAGCCAATCATCGAAGCACCCGTCATCGTTGAAGAGTCCACCTCTTCTTCCTCGGGCATCCTGATTCCTCTGCTGCTGCTGGCCGTTGTTGCTGCTGCAGTTGCTTCCGACTAATTCGGTCGAAGTTTCAGTTAGAAAAAGGCGGTGTTCTACACCGCCTTTTTTTATGTCTGCCGTTTNGCNTCAGATGACAAGCGGACAAAAGAAAAGCGCCTGTAGCCACAGGCGCTTTCTTTGTTTTCAGGTCCGACCGGCGGGGGGATTAGTCGATCCAGCCTTGCAGGTTTTCCTCGATCACATTGGACAGCGCCTTGATGTGCAAGTCGTCGTCATTGAGNCAGGGGATATAGTGAAACTCCTCCCCGCCCGCGTGTTCAAAGCTTTCCTTGATCTCTTCGTTGATCTCTTCCAGCGTTTCGATGCAATCGGCTGAAAAGGCAGGGGCACAGACCGCGATCTTTTTGTTACCGGCTTCGGCCTGCCGCGCGACCTCTTCCACNGTATAGGGCTGCAACCATTCTTCGGGGCCGAACTTCGACTGGAAGGTCGTCATGATCTGGGTGTCGTCCCAGCCCAGCCGTTCCTTCAGCAGGCGCGTCGTTTTCTGGCATTGGCAGTGATAGGGATCGCCCTCCATCAAATAGCGCAGCGGGACACCGTGATAGGAACACAGCAGCTTGTCGGGCTTTGTCTCCATCTTGGCGTAGGCCTTCTCGATCGAGGTGGCGAGCGCTTCGATATAATCGGGGCGGTCGAAATAGGGTTCAACCGTGCGGGCGGCGGGNTGCCATTTCTCTTTGGCGAGCGCNGCGAAAAACGCGTCATTCGCGGTGGCAGAGGTGGCACCGGCGTATTGCGGGTACAGCGGGAAAAACAGGATCTTCTGGCAGCCCGCAGCGGTCATCGCCGCCACCTTGGATTGGGTCGACGGGTTGCCGTAGCGCATGCAGTAATCGACCATGACTGCGTCACCATACCGCGCCTGCATCGCGTCTTTTATCTTCNCNGTTTGCTGTTTGGTGATGGTCATCAGCGGGCTTTCCCCCGCCTCGTGGTTCCAGATCGACTTATACGCGGCACCGCTGGTGAAGGGGCGTTTCGACAGGATCACCAGCTGAAGCAGCGGTTGCCATTTCCACGGGCTATAGTCGATCACGCGGCGATCCGACAGAAATTCCGATAGATAACGGCGCATTGACCAGTAATCATAGTTGTCCGGCGTGCCGAGGTTCGCCAGCAGGATACCCACCTTGGGGGCGGGNACGGTGGGGTGGTCAGGCTGTGCATGGGCTGGGCGCTGCTGCGTCATCTGGCATTCCTTTTCTGCGTTTAGCGCTGAGATAAACGGTTATGGTCGCGCGTCAATCGCGCAGCGGCGTTTCTGCCGTNGCCAGCGCATCGGCCAAGCGCTGCTGCGCAGAGCCGGGTCGCAGGGGTTTGGGCTGGCTGTCCGCCGGTGCCCAGCCCGCCAGAAAGACCAGCTCAAAGCTTGCTTTGATGCGCCCCTCTGGCGTGGCGTAGTGGTCGCGGTAAAGCTGCCCCGCCGCNTCAAAGATCGCGCGGCCACTGGNGCGGCGCAGGCGGCTGGTCAGGGCGTTGGCCTCTCCCATGGCGCGCAGGTCGCGCATCAGGTGCCAGATATCGCGGTATTCTGTCGTCAGCGTCACGGAATCCGCCACCGGCAGCGCAAGCCCCGCCCGTTGCAGCAGCCCGCCGATATCGCGCAANTCGGCCATAGGGGCGATCCGCGGCGACAGCCCACCGGTGATCGACGCCTCGGCCTGACCCAGACAGGCGCGCAGCTCGTGCAGGGTCTGCCCGCCGAAACCNACGCTTAAAAACAGCCCGTCGGGTTGCAGGGCACGGCGTGACTGGATGATCTGACCCACCGGATCATTCGCCCAATGCATCCCCATCGCATGGACCACCAGATCATGNGCGCCNTGGGTCAGCGCAAGCGTATCGGTGTCCTCCACCAGCGTCGCGNNNGGNTGCAGCGCGCCCCAGACCTGCGGGAAGCCNGTGACAATCGCTGCTGACGTAAAGGTTCTGTTAACCAGCGACAGCCGATCATCGACCTCTTCAAGCGCGGCGCGGTGCAGGAACAGGGCGTCATCGGAGGCGCGGCTGCGGTTGCGGGTCAGCGCCGCGCGATCGGTCAGGGTGTGTGAAGCGTTCATGAAAGGATAATAAGATCATGCGAGACCAGTTACAAACCGCTGTTGCGCTGATTTACCCGCCGTCCTGTCTGGCGTGCGGGGCGTGGGTGGCTGCACATGGGGGGCTGTGCGGTCCGTGCTGGCGCGACACGGGGTTCATTGACGGCGTGGTNTGCGAAACCTGCGGTATNCCCTTGCTGGGCGATNTGTCCGAGACAGACGTGCGCTGCGACGCNTGCCTTGCCGCGCCNCCGCCGTGGGANCACGGGCGCGCAGCCCTTTTGTACCGAGATACCGGCCGCCGGCTGGTGCTGGCGNTNAAACACGGCGACCGTCAGGACATCGCCAAACCCGCAGGACACTGGATGGCGCGGGTGATCGCGCCCTTCGTCACGCCTGACACTTTGGTGGTGCCCGTGCCGATGCATTACGCGCGGCTGTGGAAGCGGCGGTTCAACCAATCGGCCCTGCTGGCCCGTGCGCTTGCCCGTGAACACAAGCTTGGGTGGTGTCCTGACGCGCTGCGCCGCGTCCGACGCACCGCCGCGCTAGAGGGGAAGGGACGCCGNGAACGCNTNGCCCATCTGGATGGCGCGATCACCGCCCATCCCCGCCGCGCCGACCTGCTGCGTGNCCGTCCGGTGCTGCTGGTGGATGACGTGATGACATNGGGCGCGACATNGNAGGCGTCGGCGNGGGCCTGTCTGGACGCACGCGCAGGGCCAATCTGCGTCGTGACACTGGCAAGAGTGGCAAAAGATACTTAAGTCTTGATCCAACCCATTTGTTGAAAGGACATCAACATGCAACCTGTTGAGATCTATACCTCCCCGCTNTGCGGCTTTTGCCATGCCGCCAAACGTCTGCTGAATGAAAANGGCGTGAGCTTTGCCGAGGTCGACGTGCTTGCCCAGCCAGAGCGTAAGTCCGAGATGATCGAACGTGCCAATGGCGGACGCACNGTNCCNCAGATCTTTATCGGCGACACCCATGTCGGCGGCTGTGATGACCTTTACGCGCTTGAGCGNGCGGGCAAGCTGGACGCNTTGTTGGCCTCCTGATGCAGGCGGCGCTGATCCAGCTGAACGTCAGCGATACACCGGCCCGCAATCTGGCGGGCACGGTAGAGATGGTGCGCGATGCCGCGGCGCAGGGGGCGGCGTTTGTCCTCACGCCCGAGGTCACGAACTGCGTCTCGACCAGCCGCGACCACCAGCGCAGCGTTTTGCAGCACGAAGACGATGACATCACCCTCGCCGCCCTGCGGGATGTGGCGCNAGAGGCGGGCATCTGGCTGCTGATCGGGTCGCTTGGNCTGAAAACGCGGGATGCGGACGGGCGCTTTGCCAANCGGTCNTTCCTGATNGATCCGCAGGGGCAGATCAAAGCCCGCTACGACAAGATCCATATGTTCGACGTGGATATCGACGCGGGCGAAAGCTACCGCGAATCGGCGGGCTACCGCCCCGGCGATCAGGCGGTTGTNGCGCAGACGCCTTTCGCCAAAATCGGGATGAGCATCTGCTATGACATGCGCTTCCCCAAGCTCTATCAGGCGCTGGCGGATGCGGGGGCCACGATCCTGACNATGCCCGCCGCGTTTTCGCCCGTGACCGGTGCCGCGCATTGGCACATGCTGCTGCGGGCCCGCGCGATCGAGACAGGGTGTTTCGTGTTAGCCCCCGCGCAGACCGGCACCCATGCCAGCGACAGCCACAAGNCCCGCGACACCTACGGCCATTCGCTGGTTGTTGCCCCGTGGGGCGAGGTGNTGCTGGATGCGGGCACCGCGCCGGGCATTTATCCGTTCACGCTGGACATGGCGCGTGTACAAGAGGCACGTACCCGCGTACCCAGTCTTGCCAACCGGCGGGATTTCAAGGCACCTTAGTAACGGCTTATGACGGAAAANCGAAACTCACTTGCGATCACGTTGATCAGCGAATTGCTGTCGGCTGATCAACGGATGCGCAACCGGCTGACCCGGGCGCTGCCCAAAGGNATGGAGATTTCGCATTTTTCGGTGCTGAACAATCTGGCCTGGCATGACGGCGAAAAGACCCCTGCGCAGCTGGCCGAGACGTTCAATGTCACCCGTGGTGCGATGACGAATACGCTGAATAAACTGGTCTGGGCGGGCTATGTGCATATCCGCCCCGATTGGGACGATGCACGGCGAAAGATGGTGGCGATCAGCCCCGCAGGGCGCAACGCGCGGGATCATGCGATCCGGCAAATCTCGCCGTTGATCAATGATGTGGCCGATGATCTGGGCGAGGCGCAGGTGCGTGCCACGCTCGATACCCTGCGCGCCTTGCGGCGCCAGCTGGAAGGCTGACGCCGGTTTGGGTCACTCTGGCTTCAGGCTGGCGGTGACGTAGTTCACGCTCAGGTCACGATCGGACAGACGCCACGACCATGTGATCGGGTTGAAAACGAAGCCCTTGCGATCCACCGCCGTCAGGCCCGCCTTGTGCAGCAGGTCAAAGAGTTCATCCGGCGTGATGAATTTCGACCATTCATGGGTGCCCTTGGGCAGCCAGCGCATCACGTGCTCTGCCCCGACAATCGCCATCATGAAAGACTTGGGGTTGCGGTTCAGTGTCGAACAGATGTGCAGCCCGCCGGGTTTCAGCAGGGTGCGGCAGGCGATCAGATAATCGATGGGAGAGGCGACATGTTCGACCACTTCCATGTTCAGCACCACGTCGAATTGTTCGCCCGCTTCGGCCAGCGCCTCGGCGGTGGTGTGGCGATAGTCGATGTCGAGCCCCGATTGCTGCGCATGGACCTGCGCGACAGGGATGTTGCCCGCCGCGGCATCGGCTCCGACCACGGTCGCACCCAACCGCGCCATCGGTTCCGACAGCAGCCCGCCGCCACAGCCGATGTCCAGAATCCGCAGCCCGCGAAACGGTTCGGGCGATTTCAGGTCACGGTCGAACTCTCCGGCGATTTGGGAAGTGATGTAATCGAGCCGGCAGGGGTTGAGCATATGCAGCGGCTTGAATTTGCCGTTCTCGTCCCACCATTCGGCGGCCATGGCCTGAAACTTTTCGATCTCGGCGGGGTCAACAGTGCTTTGAGGCGCTTGCATTCTGATCTCTCTGTGCTCTTTTGGGTCCAATGACTATATAGGGCTGTAATGGACAAAATCCCGGACCAAAAGCGCGCAGTGCAATATCTTCACCCGCCGATCGACCCGTTCGATCAGCGGATGATGGATGTGGGCGATGGTCATTCGATCTATGTCGAACAATGCGGCAACCCCGATGGCATTCCTGTGGTGGTCCTGCATGGCGGCCCCGGCGGCGGGTGCAGCCCGTCGATGCGGCGCTATTTCGATCCGGCAAAATATCACGTGATCCTGTTTGACCAGCGCGGGTGCGGGCGGTCCAAGCCTTTTGCGTCGGTCATCAATAACACCACATGGGATCTGGTCGCGGATATCGAACGCATCCGCAAAGCGCTTGGCATCGAGAAATGGATCGCTTTTGGTGGCAGCTGGGGCGCGACGCTGGCGTTGATCTATGCCGAAACCCACCCCGAGAGGGTGCGCAACATCATCCTGCGCGGCGTTTTCATGATGACGCAGTCGGAGCTTGACTGGTTCTATGGCGGCGGCGCGGGCAAGTTCTGGCCCGATCTTTGGGCGCGGTTTACCGGCCTGATCCCCGAAGCCGAGCACGGCGATCTGATCGCGGCCTATCATCGGCGGCTGTTCTGCGGTGACCGTATGACCGAGGTGAAATACGGCAAGGCCTGGGCCGCGTGGGAGAACGCGCTGGCCTCGATCCATGCGTCGGGCGGGTCGTATGAGGGACCGGGGGAATATTCGCGCACCTTCGCCCGGCTTGAGAATCACTATTTCACCAACGCCGGATTTCTTGAGTTTGATGGCCAGATCCTTGCGCATGTGGACCGCATTGCCCATATCCCCGGCGTGATTGTGCAAGGCCGCTACGATATGATTTGCCCCCCCTCCAGCGCGTATGAACTGGCGCAGGCTTGGCCCAATGCCGAGCTGAAGATGGTGCGCAATGCCGGTCACGCGCTGTCCGAACCCGGCATCAGCGCCGAACTGGTGCGCACGATGGACAGGATTGCCGCGCAATGACCCGCTCTTTGATGGATCGCCGTGCTTTATTTGCTTCGGGTGCTGCGGCGGCCTTGCTGGCGGCGACAGGTGTGTCGGCGGCGTCCATGCCCAAAGCGGGCGGGCGGTTGCGGATGGCGCTGTCGGGGGCGGCGCGCAGCGATACCTGGGGGCAGGGCGATGGCCTGTTCATGCAGGTGGCGCGGCAGGGGNTGATCTTTGATACGCTGACCGAAATCGCCGCTGACGGCACCCTGCGCGGAGAGCTGGCAACAGCCTGGCAGGGCAGCNCCGACGGGCGCGTCTGGCTGGTCGATCTGCGCAAGGATGTGCTGTTTCACGATCAACGTCCCATGACCGCGCGCGATGTTGTCGCGTCCCTCGCGCTGGACGGTGTGGTAGAGGCGACGGGCCCCCATCAGCTGCGCATCACGATGGATGCGCCCGCGATGGACTTGCCCTTTACGCTGGCGGACCCGCGTCATGTGATCCGCGCCGCCCANGCGATGGACGACGGCATCGGCACCGGCCTGTACCGTCTGCGANGATTTACGCCGGGTCAGCAGGTTTTGGCCGAACGTGTGGCNGATCACTACAAAGGGCGCAGCGCCGGCTGGTTCGATACGGTTGAACTGGTGTCCATTCCCGCGCAGCAGGTNCGTGCGCAGGCGATGGCTGAATATCTGGTCGAAGCGGCAGACCTGAATGATGGCGAAGCCCTTCAATCCTATGATGATATTGCCTTGCTGCCCCATGCACGCGGGGTGACCCATGCGGTGTCACGCAGCATCGCCATGCCCCTGCGCACCGGCCAGCATCGCCCGTTGGACAACCTGCGCGCCGCCGAACGCTGGTGGCTGGCCTAAGCAGGGCAGGCACACGGGGCTTGCAGTTTCACATATACGGGCGTATATGACGTCTCAACAGCGGCGCATCGGGGTCCACACCTGAGGCTCCACCGATCTTGAACACGGGCCGCGCGCCCGTTTTTTTGTGCCTGCTCGAAACTGCAGGATGATAGTGAGATTATGAACAACGACCTGATTGCAAAAGCAGCCATTGATCGCCGCATGGCCGAGATCATCACACCGGTGATCGAGGATATGGGGTTTGAACTGGTGCGCGTNCGCCTGATGTCGGGCAAGTCGACGACGTTGCAGGTGATGGCAGACCGTCCCGATGGCGGTATCGAGGTGGACGAGCTGGCCCTGATCAGCCAATCCATCAGCGCTGTCATGGATGTCGAGGATCCGATCCTTGATGAATACACCCTTGAAGTGTCGAGCCCTGGCATCGACCGCCCGCTGACGCGGCTCAAGGATTTCGAGATGTTCGAGGGCTATGANGCCAAGATCGAGACCGGCGAACTGATCGACGGCCGCCGCCGCTTNAAGGGNGAGCTGGCAGGCGTCGAGGATGACGAGGTGCTGATCAACGTCGAGGAAGGCACCATCGGGCTCAAGTTCGATTGGCTGACCGACGCCAAACTGGTTCTGACCGACGATCTGATCAAAGAAATGCTGCGCCAACGCAAAGCGTCCGGTGCGATTGACGAAACCAAATTCGATGACATCGAGACCGAAGGGTCCACCGAGGGAGACGACTAAATGGCCATTACATCTGCCAACCAGCTGGAACTGCTGCAAACCGCCGAGGCTGTGGCCCGCGAAAAGATGATCGACCCCAATCTCGTGGTTGAAGCGATGGAAGAATCGCTCGCTCGGGCGGCGAAGTCGCGCTACGGCGCTGAGATGGACATTCGCGTTTCCATCGACCGCAAGACCGGTCGCGCGACCTTTACCCGTGTGCGTACGGTTGTGGCCGATGACGAGCTTGAGAACTATCAGGCGGAGTTCACGGTAGAGCAGGCCAANCAGTATATGGCCAACCCCGAAGTCGGTCAGGAATTCAGCGAAGAAGTCCCACCGGTTGAAATGGGCCGTATCGCCGCNCAATCCGCCAAGCAGGTGATCTTGCAGAAGGTCCGCGAAGCCGAGCGTGACCGCCAGTACGAAGANTTCAANGACCGCGCNGGCACGATCATCAACGGTCTGGTCAAGCGCGAGGAATATGGCAACGTTATCGTCGATGTGGGCGCTGGCGAAGCNATCCTGCGTCGNAACGAGAAAATCGGCCGCGAAAGCTANCGCCCGAACGACCGTATCCGNGTNTACATCAAGGATGTGCGNCGCGANCAGCGNGGCCCGCAGATCTTCCTGAGCCGCACNGCGCCCGANTTCATGGCCGAGCTNTTCAAGATGGAAGTGCCTGAAATCTATGACGGCATCATCGAGATCAAGGCCGTTGCCCGTGACCCCGGTTCGCGCGCGAAAATCGCTGTCATCTCTTATGATGGCTCCATCGACCCTGTGGGGGCCTGCGTTGGTATGCGCGGCAGCCGCGTTCAGGCCGTTGTGAACGAGCTTCAGGGCGAAAAGATCGACATTATCCCGTGGAACGAAGACCAGCCGACCTTCCTTGTGAACGCGCTTCAGCCTGCCGAGGTCTCCAAGGTTGTTCTGGACGAGGAAGCCGGCAAGATCGAAGTCGTCGTTCCCGAAGAACAACTGTCGTTGGCGATTGGCCGTCGTGGTCAGAACGTGCGTCTGGCATCGCAGCTGACCGGTCTGGACATCGACATCATGACCGAAGAGCAAGAGAGCCAGCGCCGTCAGGCCGAGTTCGAACTGCGCACCAAGCTGTTCATGGACAATCTGGATCTGGACGAATTCTTTGCCCAGCTTCTGGTCTCCGAAGGGTTCACCAACCTCGAAGAAGTCGCCTATGTCGAAGTGGACGAGCTGCTGGTCATCGACGGTGTTGACGAAGACACCGCAAGCGAACTGCAAGCCCGCGCCCGTGACGTGATCGAAGCGCAGAACAAAGCGGCGCTTGATGCGGCGCGCGCCTTGGGCGTGGACGACACGCTTATTGAATTCGACGGTCTGACACCCCAAATGATTGAGGCACTGGCCAAAGACGACGTAAAAACGCTCGAAGATTTCGCGACTTGCGCGGATTGGGAGCTGGCCGGCGGCTGGACTACCGTGAATGGCGAACGCACCAAGGATGAAGGGACACTTGAACCTTTCGATCTGTCGCTGGAAGATGCGCAAAAGCTGATCATGACCGCGCGCGTCCTGCTGGGGTGGGTCGATCCTGCCGAGCTTGAAACGGATGATGTCGACGAAGAGTTCGATGCCGACATCGACACGGACGAGGAGGCCGAGGCCTGATCGCGGGGCCTTGGGGAACGATATGACACGTGGTGGCGTTTCTAAAGACCGGCAAGACGGTCCCGAACGAAAGTGTATCGCCACTGGCGAGGCGCAGCCCAAAAACGGGCTGATCCGCTTTGTCATTGGTCCCGACATGCATGTTTTCCCGGATATCATGGGGAAACTGCCCGGTCGGGGGATGTATGTGTCAGCGGATCGGGCCGCATTGGAAAAAGCGGCCAAGAAGGGTCTGTTCGCCCGCTCGGCCAAGCAACCTGTCAAGGTTGCGGATGATTTGGTGGATGAAGTTGAAAAGCAACTTGTCCGCCGTGTGGTTGACCTGATTTCGTTGCAACGCAAGGCGGGCAAGGCCGTTGCGGGCTACGAAAAAGTCAAAGGTTGGCTGCAAATGGAAGAAGCCGAAGTGTTGATCCAGGCAGTAGATGGATCGGGCCGCGGCAAATCGAAACTAAGCACGCCGCATTACGGCCATTACATTGGCTGGCTGACGGCAGACGAATTGGGTTTGGCTTTCGGACGCCAAACTGTGATACATGGGGCGCTCGCCTCTGGTGGTCTTACCTCTCGTGTTGTAGAGGAGGCTCAGCGGTTAAAAGGCGTGCGCATAAACGAGGGTGGCAACGGTCACCCGAAAGGATAGACGAGCTTCATGAGCGATAGTGACGGCAAAAAGACATTGGGCCTGCGGGGAGCGTCTTCGCGTCCCGGCAACGTAAAGCAAAGCTTTAGCCACGGGCGGACGAAAAACGTCGTGGTCGAGACCAAGCGCAAGCGCGTTGTGGTGCCCAAACCTGCTGGCGCAAAAGCCGGCGGCGGTAGCAATCCATCGCTCGGGGATCCCTCCAAGCGTCCGGCAGGGATCACCGATTCCGAAATGGAACGCCGGCTGAAGGCGGTTCAGGCTGCCCGCGCCCGCGAGGCGGAAGAAGCCGAAGCACGCGCAGCCGAGGAAAAGGCCCGCGCNGAAGACCGCGAGCGTCGTCGTGCCGAGATCGAGGCGAAAGAAGCCGAAGANCGNNAGCGCGAGGAAAGCCTGAAGGCGAAAGCCGAAGAGGACGAGCGCCGCAAGAAAGAAGCGGAAGCCGCAGCAGCCGCTGCCGCAGCCCCCGCAGCGNCCCCTGCCGCGCCGCGTTCGCCGAACATCAAATCCGGCGCACCGACCCCTGCGGCCCGCAAGAAAGAAGGCGACCGCGAGGAAACCAACAAGCGCAACAAGGGTGGCGACGANAGCCGTCGTTCCGGCAAACTGACGCTGAACCAGGCTTTGTCCGGTGGCGAAGGTGGCCGTCAACGGTCCATGGCGCAGATGAAACGCAAGCAGGAACGCCAGCGCCAGAAGGCAATGGGCGGTTCGGTCGAGCGTGAAAAGGTNGTGCGCAACGTCAACCTGCCTCCGGCGATCGTGGTTTCCGAACTGGCGAACCGGATGGCCGAACGCGTTGGCGCTGTCGTCAAAGCATTGATGACAAACGGCATGATGGTNACNCAGAACGAAACCATCGACGCTGACACAGCCGAGCTGATCATCGAGGAATTCGGCCACAAAGTGGTGCGCGTTTCCGACGCTGACGTTGAAGACGTGATCAAGGAAGCCGAAGACGATCCGAAAGATCTGGTATCGCGTCCTCCGGTNATCACGATCATGGGCCACGTTGACCACGGTAAGACATCGCTGCTTGACGCGATCCGCAAAGCCAAGGTTCAGTCCGGCGAAGCGGGCGGTATCACGCAGCACATCGGTGCCTATCAGGTCACAACCGACAACGGTCAGGTTCTGAGCTTCCTCGATACNCCGGGCCACGCGGCCTTTACCTCGATGCGGTCGCGCGGTGCGCAGGTCACCGACATCGTCGTTCTGGTGGTCGCGGCGGATGATGCTGTGATGCCTCAGACGATCGAAGCGATTAACCACGCGAAAGCGGCNAAGGTGCCNATGATCGTGGCGATCAACAAGATCGACAAATACGAAGCCAACCCTGACAAAGTCCGTACGGACCTGCTGCAGCACGAGGTCATCGTTGAAAAGATGTCCGGTGAAACACAGGACGTCGAAGTATCGGCAACCACGGGTCAAGGTCTGGACGAACTGCTGGAAGCCATCGCGCTGCAAGCGGAACTGCTGGAACTGAAAGCGAACCCGAACCGCGCCGCGGTCGGTGCCGTGATCGAAGCGCAGCTTGACGTGGGCCGCGGCCCCGTTGCGACTGTTCTTGTTCAGAACGGNACGCTGCGTCAGGGCGACATCTTTGTTGTGGGNGAGCAGTACGGTAAGGTCCGTGCGCTGATCAACGATCAGGGCGAGCGCGTGAAAGANGCAGGCCCATCCGTGCCGGTAGAGGTGCTTGGCCTTAACGGGACACCGGGTGCGGGCGACGTTCTGAACGTNACCGACACCGAAGCGCAGGCGCGCGAGATTGCGGAATACCGTGAAAAAGCCGCCAAAGACAAACGCGCTGCGGCTGGTGCTGCGACGACGCTGGAACAGCTGATGGCGAACGCCAAGGTGAACGAAACCATTAGCGAGCTGCCTTTGTTGATCAAAGCAGACGTTCAGGGNTCTGCCGAAGCGATCGTTCAAGCGATGGANAAAATCGGCAACGACGAAGTCCGCGTGCGCGTCCTTCACTCGGGCGTGGGTGCGATCACCGACACCGACGTTGGTCTTGCCGAAGCCTCCAACGCGCCGATCATCGGNTTCAACGTNCGTGCAAACGCATCGGCCCGTGCCTCGGCCAACCAGAAGGGNGTCGAGATCCGGTATTACTCGGTCATCTATGACATGGTTGATGATGTGAAAGCTGCCGCAAGTGGCCTGCTGAGCAACGAGATCCGCGAACACTTCATCGGCTATGCGTCGATCAAAGAGGTGTTCAAAGTGACCGGCGTTGGCAAGGTTGCGGGCTGTCTGGTGACCGAAGGCAAAGCAAGCCGCGCCGCTGGTGTGCGTCTGCTGCGCGACGATGTCGTGATCCACGAAGGCACGCTGAAAACGCTCAAGCGGTTCAAGGACGAAGTTGCCGAAGTACCGTCAGGCCAGGAATGTGGTATGGCGTTCGAGAACTACGAAGACATCCGTCCGGGCGACGTTATCGAAATCTTCACACGTGAAGAAGTCGTGCGCACGCTGGACTAAGTTACACCTCGTCCGATATCNGATGATCAGAAGCCCGGTTAAATGTCCGGGCTTCTGTCGTTTCAAANACCCGTTTATCTTCGTTAAAGCTNAGCCGGTCGACACAGACCTGATCGTCCGAGATNTTCACAAGGTTGAAATCATTCNGCTCTCCGCGNACNCGAGACGACAGGCTGGTCCCCGCATGCAACTGGATCGCNGTGGNGCCGCCGGATTCGACGGTAAANTTCTCTGCGTGCCACGTGTGAAGGTGCCCCGACAGGATCAGGTTCGCCCCGCAAGACAGCAGCTTTTCCAGCGCGATTTCAGCACCGGGTATGGGCTTTTTCTTGGTGTGATTGGGATGCTCTAGCGGGTGATGCACCACGAGCACGCGGGCTTTGCGCGCGGCGGTGTCATCCATCGCCTTGCAGGCTTGCGCGATACGCCCTGCCGTCAGCTTTCCCGTCTGCCACGAAAAGCGATCGACCGAGTTGATGCCGATGACGACCATATCATCGTCCTCATACCGAGGCGTCAGATCGGCGTTGATCCATTTGCGATACCGCCGCCACGGCATGAAAAACCGCTGGAACGGGCGGTCAAGCAAGACATCGTGGTTCCCCGGCACACCCAAGACAGGCGCGTTGATCCGCTGGATAAAGTTATGCGCTTCCTCGAACTGGCTCCGCCGCGCGCGCTGCGTGAAATCGCCCGAGATGGCGACGATATCGGGGTTCAGCTCGTTCACACAAGAGAGCAGCGGTTCCAGCAGGTCGGGTCGATCCTTGCCAAAGTGTAAATCTGAGAGATGTACCAATGTGCTCATCTGACGGCCTCGTTAAATTCGGCAGGAATGATCAGCTGCAGGGCCTCGCGCTGCATGTGCAGTTTGAACGGGCCTTTCATGCGGCTTAGCTCTCCGTCGCGGGCGACAGGGCGTGATTTATGCGGCATCTCAAGCGTGATCTCGTTCCCGCAGTGCATTTGATAGTCGGTTTCACGTTTCGCGACCCCAAGGGCCAGCGCGGCGGCGTGTTTGAACAACCCCCAGCGGTTCGTATCGGGGGCGACCAGCAGCACCATGCCGCCCTTGGCGATACAGTCTTCGCCGCCCAGCCCCATTTGATTCAGCTGAAAGGCGTTGCTGATCGCAAAGACCAGCGGTGTCCTATGTTTAAAGGATTTGCCATCAATCGTCACCGTCAGCCTGAGCGGCGCGCGGAGTGTTGCCAGCGCTTTGACCACCGACCAATAGGCCGCGACACGGCTGCGGCCCCAGCGGTCATAGATGCCTTCGCGGGTTTTCAGGATGGCGGCATAGGCCCCGATGCTGGCGTTGTTCAGAAACGCGTTGCCGTTGATCTTGGCGATGTCCGTGGGGCGCAGGACGCCCTTGGCGATGACATCAACGGCTTCGTCAACGGTTTCGGGCAGGTTCAGCGAACGGGCGAAATAGTTAAAGGTGCCTGCGGGGATAATCCCCATCTGGTTGGGCACATGCGCCAAGCCCGAGGCGACGCCGCTGATGGTTCCGTCGCCGCCTGACGCGACGATGGTGGCATCGGGGTTCGCCTCGGCAGTCGATTGCGCCACCTGTCCCAAATCCGCGCCATTGGGCGAGAATTCAACGAAGCTGACGGGAATGTCGTGGTGTTGAAACCTGTCTGAAATCCGGGACTTACGCTCTGTCCCGTCTTTGCGGCCGGAGCCCTTGTTCAGAATAACGATAACACGTTGAGGCTTCATGATTGATCCATCCTTGATGACCTAAGCAAACGCTTGGGGCAGGGGGATGGTTCAGATGTTTTGCGTGTGCGTGATCAGTTCCGGCGCTGGATTGGCTTGCCGGTATAGATCGCGTCATCAACCTTAACCGATACGCGGCCGTCGGGCATGTCGCGGACGAAAATACCCTGGACGGATACGGTGGAACCGATGGTGATTGTGCGAAGCATTGCTTCCTCCCAGAAGAACCTGAAGTTGCATCTTTATAAGCGACAATTTGCCTAAGTCTAGCAACAAAAAAGTCAAGGAAGCAGTATTCACGCGCGCAAAGAAACAGCTGCGAGGTCGCGCTGGCCCTAAAGCCAGTCGCGCAGGAACGGAATCAGGGGAATGTCCGCAGGGGGCATCGGATAATCTTTCAGCGCATTGGCACGGACCCATTTCAGGGTCTGCCCCTCGCGCGCCTGCGGTGTGCCGTTCCATTTGCGGCAGGCAAACAGCGGCATCAGCAGGTGAAAATCATCGTAGGCATGGCTGGCAAAGGTCAGCGGGGCAAGGCAGGAGGCCCATGTGTCGATGCCAAGTTCTTCTTGCAGCTCGCGGATCAGCGCGGCTTCGGGGGTTTCGCCGGCTTCGACCTTGCCGCCCGGAAACTCCCACAAACCGGCCATGGATTTGCCGGGCGGGCGCTGTGCCAAAAGCACGCGCCCGTCCACGTCGATCAGGGCAACCGCCGAGACAAGGATTACCTTCACGAACGATAGTCCGCGTTGATCTCGATATAGCCGTGGGTCAGGTCGCAGGTCCAAACCGTTGCTTTGCCGTCGCCAAGGCCCAGATCAACGCCGATGGTGATGTTCTGGCCCTTCATATGCGCCGCCGCTGCCTCTTCCGAGTAGTCGGGGCTGCGCCAGCCGTCTTTGGCCACCTCGATATCGCCAAAGCGGATCGACAGACGATCCCGATCAGCAGCGGCCCCTGATTTACCGACGGCCATTACCACGCGGCCCCAGTTCGGGTCCTCGCCCGCGATGGCGGTCTTGATGAGGGGGGAATTCGCGATGGCCATGCCGTGGGTCTTGGCGTCGTCATCCGTAGCGGCACCGGTCACGGCGATCTCGACGAATTTGGTCGCCCCTTCGCCGTCTTGCACAACCTGATGCGCGAGGTTCAGCATGACGCTGTGCAGCGCTTCCGAGAACGCATCGCTTTCGCTGGCATCCGCGCCCGACGCGCCAGTTGCGGCCAGGATCAAACTGTCGGAGGTCGATGTGTCGCTATCCACGGTGATGCAGTTAAAGGTGCTATCGGTATGGGTCGACAGCATTTTTTGCAGCGCCGGTTGGCTGACAACCGCATCGGTGAAGATATAGACCAGCATCGTCGCCATATCTGGCGCGATCATGCCCGATCCCTTCGCAATCCCCGCGATAGAGACTGTTTTCCCGTCAATCTCGACCTCGGCACGGGCCCCTTTGGGGAAGGTGTCCGTGGTCATGATCGCCTTGGCCGCATCGGAAATGCCCTTGTCGGACAACGCGCCCTTAAGGTCCGCCAGAACAGCCGTAATCCGGTCGTGGGGCAGGGGTTCGCCGATCACACCTGTCGATGAGGTAAAAACACGCGATTGGGGAATGTTNCAGACATCAGCAACNGCAGCGGTAATTGCTTCGACCGCGGTGACGCCGCCCTTGCCGGTGAAGGCATTGGCGTTGCCCGAGTTGACCAGAATNGCGGCACCGGTGTCNGATGTCGCGCCGATCTTGGCCTGACAATCCAGNACCGGNGCNGCGCGGGTGGCAGAGCGNGTAAACGCCCCCGCCACCGTNGNGCCNGGGGCCAATTCNGCNAGCATCACATCGGTGCGGCCTTGATACCGTACCCCCGCCGCGNTGGTGGCGAAACGCACACCATCGATGACAGGAAGATCAGGGAAGTGATCGGGTGCCAGCGGGGATACAGCGGTGATTTTGCCCATTTGTTACTCCAGCAGGCCGAGGTTGGTCAGAACCGAAGGGTCGATTGAGTCAGCCGCCGAGCGGTCAACNTCTGCGGCTTCGGTGGTCTTTTCGATCAGGGTCTGTGCTTTNACCTGACGGACNTGNGTTTCCAGCTCGTNCTTNACGTCTTCNAGCTTGGGNGCTTCTTTCTGGCGCTTGTCGTCCAGTTTGATCACGTGCCAGCCGAACTGGGTTTCAACNGGTTCNGACACAGTGCCGACTTCAAGCNCGGCAACGGCGGTTTCAAACGCGGGCACCATCATGCCGGGNCCGAACCAACCCAAAGTNCCGCCCGCAGGACCGGANGGACCGGTGGANTTTTCTTTCGCCAGCTCGGCAAAATCCGCGCCTTCATCCAGCTCTTTCTTGACGGCTTGGGCTTCTTCTTCTGTTTCTACCAGAATATGCGACGCGCTGAATTCCTCGGTCGGTTCNGCATCGGCGTAGGCTTCGTCATAGGCGGCTTGCAGCTCTTCCTCGGTGACGTCCTGGGCCATTGCTTTCTCGATCACTTCGCCCGCGATCAGCTGGCGACGTTCGTTTTCAAGCGCCATCTCGATCCGCTTTGGCACTTCACCGTCAAAATCTTGCGACAAGGCGGTTTGCTGCACAAGCTGATCCAGAATGCCTTTGAACAGGACTTCGGGGGGAAGCTGTTGATATTGTTCGGGCAGGGTGGCGCGGGCAATGATCATGCTGCCAATCGTGATGTCGGTGCCATTNACCGTGGCAACCACGGTTTCAGCGGTGACGTCTGTCTGCGCATCCGTGTTTTCGGCAGTGTCGTCCTGCGCAACNGCGGGCAGGGCGAGCGAAGCTGCCACCACGAATGGTGCCAGAAAAGTGAGAGGTTTTTGCATGTATCTGTCCTTGGTTTGGCAGCCACAAGGGGCTGCTACATTGACACGGTTTAGTGCGGCCCTTACATCGCCCTATGGGCGCGGCCTTGGCGCACGTTCAGTCTTGTATCTAGGGGCTGTCCGGCGGCTCGGCAAGCAGATGGACGCCTTGGAACATAACTTCGGCAGGAGATTGCATGCTGGGCATCGGAACACTCGCCAAAAAAGTCTTTGGGACCCCAAACGACCGTAAAATCAAGGCGACCCGCCCGCTGGTTGAAAAGATCAACGCGCTGGAAGAAGAATTCTTGGCTTTGACCGACGACGGTCTGAAGCAAAAAACGGAAGAGCTGCGCAAGCGGGCGATTGACGGCGAAAGCCTTGATGATCTGCTGCCGGAAGCTTTTGCGAACTGCCGNGAAGGCGCNCGCCGGACCTTGGGTCTGCGCGCNTTTGACACGCAGTTGATGTCGGCGATTTTCCTGCATCAGGGNAANATCTCNGAGCAGAAAACCGGCGAGGGTAAAACCCTGACCGCGACGCTGGCCGCTTACCTCAATGCGCTGACCGGCAAGGGCGTGCATGTGGTCACGGTGAACGAATACCTCGTGAAACGGGACGCCGACTGGATGGGCAAGGTCTTTGCCTCGCTGGGGCTGACCACGGGCGCTGCGGTGTCCGGCATGACCGAGGAAGACAAACGCGCCGCCTATGATTGCGACGTGACCTACGCCACGAACAACGAGCTGGGCTTTGATTATCTGCGCGATAACATGAAGTCTGAGCTGAGCCAGATTTTCCAGAAACAGCACAACTTTGCCATCGTGGANGANGTCGACAGTATTCTGATCGACGAGGCGCGGACGCCGCTGATTATCTCNGGCCCGTCGCAAGACCGCTCCGAGATGTATAAAATCGTCGACGATGTGATCCCGCTGCTGCAGGAAAGCCACTACGAGCTGGACGAGAAAACCCGCAACGTGACCTTTACCGACGAAGGGAACGAGTTCCTCGAGCAAGAGCTGCACAGCCGCGGTCTGCTGGAAGAAGGGTTAACGATGTATGACCCCGAAAGCACCACCATCGTGCACCACGTGAACCAGGGTTTGCGGGCGCATAAGCTGTTCCAGCGCGACAAGGATTACATTGTGCGCGACGGCGAGGTGATGCTGATCGACGAATTCACCGGGCGTATGATGTCCGGTCGTCGTCTGTCCGACGGGTTGCATCAGGCGATCGAAGCGAAGGAAGGNTGCCAGATCCAGCCCGAGAACGTGACACTGGCCTCGGTCACCTTCCAGAACTACTTCCGCCTTTATGACAAGCTGGCCGGCATGACGGGTACTGCCGAAACCGAAGCCGAAGAATTCGCCGAGATTTACGGGCTGGGTGTGGTCGTTGTCCCGACCAACGTGCCGGTTGCGCGTGTGGACGAAGACGATCAGGTCTATCGTTCGGCGCTGGAAAAATATCAGGCGATGATCGAAAAGGTCAAAGAAGCCAATGCGATAGGCCAGCCGGTTCTGGTGGGTACCACCTCTATCGAGAAATCCGAAATGCTGAGCCAGATGCTGACCGAAGCGGGCATCAAGCATAACGTTCTGAACGCGCGCCAGCACGAGCAGGAAGCGCAGATCGTGGCGGATGCGGGCAAGTTCGGNGCGGTNACCATCGCGACAAACATGGCCGGTCGCGGCACCGACATTCAGCTGGGCGGCAACGTCGAGCTGAAGGTGATTGAGGCGCTGGACGCTGATCCTGATGCCGATCCCGTTGCGATCCGTGAAAAGATCGAAGCGGAACACGCTGACGAGAAGAAAAAAGTGCTCGACGCAGGGGGGCTTTATGTTCTGGCGTCCGAGCGTCACGAAAGCCGCCGGATCGATAACCAGCTGCGCGGCCGTTCGGGCCGTCAGGGTGACCCCGGCCGGTCGTCCTTCTACCTGTCTCTCGAAGACGATCTGATGCGTATTTTCGGCTCTGAACGGCTTGAGAAAGTATTGACGACGCTTGGCCTGAAAGAGGGCGAAGCGATTGTGCACCCTTGGGTCAACAAGTCTCTGGAACGCGCGCAGGCCAAGGTCGAAGGGCGCAACTTTGACATTCGTAAACAGCTGTTGAAGTTCGACGATGTGATGAACGACCAGCGGAAGGTCATCTTTGGCCAGCGTCGCGACATCATGGAAGCCGCCGACCTGCAAGAGATCACCGCCGACATGCGCGAGCAGGTGATCGACGATCTGATCGATCAGTTCATGCCGCCAAAAACCTATGCAGATCAGTGGGATACACAAGGTTTCCAGGCCGCGGTTGCGGATCAGTTGAACCTGGATGTGCCCGTCGCAGCATGGTGTGAGGAAGAGGGCGTCGACGATGAGATCATCCGCGAACGTCTTGTCGAAGCCAGCGAAAACATGATGGCCCAGAAGGCTGAACAGTTCGGCCCCGAGAACATGCGCAACATCGAAAAGCAGGTGTTGTTGCAGGCGATTGACGGCAAGTGGCGTGATCACCTTCTGACGCTGGAACATCTGCGGTCGGTCGTCGGTTTCCGCGGCTATGCGCAGCGTGATCCGTTGAACGAATACAAGAACGAATCCTTCCAACTGTTTGAAAGCATGCTGGACAGCCTGCGGACCGAAGTGACCCAGAAGCTGGGTCAGATCCGTCCGATGACAGAGGAAGAGCAGCAGCAAATCCTGTCGCAAATGCAGGAACGTCAGGCCGCGGCGCAGGTTAACGCAGCGCAGGCGGCGGAAGAGAACAGCGAAGCGCCGGCTTCGACCGCCGCTGCAGAGTCTGGCTCTACCGCTGTGGCGGGGTTCGACGAGAATGATCCAAGCACGTGGGGCACCCCTGCGCGCAATGATGAATGCCCCTGCGGGTCGGGCAAAAAGTTCAAGCATTGTCACGGCAAGCTTGCGTAAATGATCTTCCCCAAGGCTGTTTGCCGGCCTTGGGGGTGCTCCGCACGGTGGGGTAAGATTTAGGTAGGATCGGTAGACCAAGCTGCGCTTTTCACCAAACGGAGAGCGACATGCCAATTACCGACAATTTCAATGACTATACCGCAGGATTGACCGGCCCTATTTGCGGGGCCTTTGATATTGTGCCCGACGATACCGCCGACCTGCCGCAGATCACCCGTGGCTTTATGGTCGGTGGGGCCGGTGATGTCGCGGTGACGCTGAAAAGCGGGGATGCAATCACTCTGCCCGGTTTGATGGCGGGGGTCGTCTATCCGTTTCGCATCTCAAAAGTGCGCGACAGCGGCACCACCGCAACGGGGATCAAAGGGTTGGTCTAGCGCCTTGTCACCGCGTTAACTGTTGTTGCGCCCCGTCAGTATCCGGTGGGGCGCAGCAGGACGGGCAGAGTGCGCGCGATGATCTTGAGATCGCCCATAAAGCTTGGCTGGCGGGCATAGCGTTCATCAAGCGAGGCGCGTTCGGCAAACAGCAGGATGCCGCGCCCCGATACCTGCCAAAGCCCTGTGACCCCCGGGCGCACCCGTTGGTAAGCGTGGCGGGCATCACCGTAGCTGTGCAGCTCCGCCAGGGTGACGGGGCGCGGCCCCACCAAAGACATATCGCCGCGCAGTACGTTCCAGATCTGGGGCAGTTCATCCAGACCGGTGCGGCGCAGGAAATGGCCGCCGGGGATCACGCGCGGATCTTTGGTCAGCTTTTGGTACAACGCCCATTCCAGCGCGCGATCAGGTCGCGCCAATAGAATCGCCGGAAGCGCGGCCTGTGCATCAGGGACCATCGTTCTGATTTTCCAACAGCGGAAAACCTTGCCGGCGCGCCCAACCCTCGGGTGGGCATAAAGACCGCCCTGACCCGTGGATGCCACCAGACAGTATAAAACGATAATCACGGGCAGGATCAGCGGCAGCAACGCGAGGCTGACGGCAAGGTCGAACACCCGTTTCCCGCCATGTTCGTAAAGTGGCGCCCGACGTGCATGGACATCACTGCCCTGCCGTATCCCGATATCGATAAACGCCATCGTCACCTCTTACCCATAGCAACCAAACACCGGCGCATGTGCCGGTGCGTCAGCTAAAGCAGAGGTATCCTAAGGTGTGGTTAAAATCGGGATGCCGTCAGATCAGAGGTAGTTAAACTCGACCTCGCCATTGTGGATCGTCGCGGCGGTGAGCTTGTCCGTCGCGTAGGCCCCGGTGTCGATCGACACCACGCCGCCCTTGATCATCGGGGTGTCGACGATTGTGTGCCCGTGTACGACCCAGATGCCGTCACGGCGGCGTTTGCGCCCGAAATCCTCATGCCCCCAAAGCAACGTCCGGCTTTCCTGATCCTTGATAGGGATCAGTGGGTTAGCAGCGGCGTGGACAAAGGCGACATTGCCCGACACCCAAGAGGTTGGCAGGTTGATCACCCAGTCGAGCAAGGCCTCGCCCATAGCGCCTTGCAGGGCGTCGCGGGCGCGTTCCAGATCATCACCAGAGGAGGTTTGCGACACGCCCGAGACGCCAAAGCTCGACAAAGTCTGGAGCCCGCCGTACCGGAGCCAGCGCGGACCATTCTCTTTCGGATTGTCGATAAACTTTAGCATCATCTGCTCGTGGTTGCCCATCAGCGTGATAATATCGGGCTGTTCGTGCAGCGCCCGCAGAACCTGCGCACTTTGTTCGCCGCGGTCGACAAGGTCGCCGACGCAGATCACCTGTGTTCCGTCCGGAGGTTCGGGCAGTCTTTCAAGCAGATCAAAACGCCCGTGAATATCTCCGATCGCAATCACGGGTACATCCGGTGTGATCGGATCGAAATGAGGTTCGGGCTCGGGGTCAGGTTGACGGCGTTTAAACCAACGGTTCAGCATAGGTCTTGGCGTATCCTCTGTGTTGCAAAACTGGCGCAACGAAATGGTAAATCCGTTGATTGGACGGCACACAAAGTGTAGTCCTTCTTAAAGTTCTCTACGGTCCCGGTATTCGCAACAATTAATTAATAGGTAGGTTAGCAGATGCAAGGGCGCTCGAGGAAACTAGCTTGTTCGATGCTAGCCGGGGCGTTTTGCGTCACTAGTCTTGCCGAAGGCGCAGCGCAATCTTTATCGACCTACGGCACACCCGGGTTGGTTGAAATGCCGACGGCCCGTGTGTTGAAGGACGGCGATCTGGCCTTCACGGCAAGCACGTTTGGCCCCAACTACCGGTATTCAGCGACGTTCCAGGTCTTGCCGCGTCTTTATGGGACATTCCGGTATTCGCGGATTAAGAATATCAGTACCAATGCGTACCTTGATGGCGATACCTTCGATCGCAGCTTTGATGTGCATTACCAGATTTGGGATGAAACCGACCTACGCCCTGCTTTCGCCGTGGGGATGCGAGACTTTCTGGGCACTGGTATCCTGAGCAGTGAATATTTTGTGGCCACCAAAAGCTTTGGGTCGAAGCTCGAGGTCACCGGCGGTCTGGGCTGGGGGCGGCTTGCGGGGCGGAACTCATTCTCGAATCCGTTCAGTATTTTGTCTGACCGGTTTGACACACGGACGCGCGACGCCAACACGGGCGGCCAGCTAGAGACAGGGAACTGGTTCCGCGGGCCGACGTCGGTCTTCGCGGGCGTGCAGTGGAATGTGTCGGACCAGATGACGCTATTCGCCGAATACTCCCCCGATGAATACACGCGGGAATCGGTGAACACGGGCATCGACGTGTCTTCGCCCCTCAACGTGGGGTTGGAGTATCGTTTCAACAACGGTGTGCACCTCAAGGGGTTTGTCGTCGGGGGGCATGAGGTCGGCGCGCAGCTGAGCTATGTCATCAACCCCAAGAAACCGTCTGTACCCGGCGGATTGGAGCAGGCACCGCGCACCATCGGCGCGCGCAACCGGCTGGCGATTGCTGAGTGGAACAACTCTGCTGCCGGGGGTGGGCGTGATGCGGTCGAGGCCGTGTTGCAGCGTGTGCTGGCGGAAGACGGGCTGGAGCTGCAAGGCTTCACCATGTCGGGCAACCGCGCGACCGTCCGCGTGGAAAACACCCGTTTCGACAACGAGGCCCAAGCGGCAGGGCGCACGGCGCGGGCCATGGCGGTGACGCTGCCCCCCGCGATCGAAGAGTTCACGGTCGTGTTTCTGGAGCGCGGCGTGCCGCTGAACCAGATCGTGACGCAAAGATCCGATCTGGAAGAGTTGCAGTTTGATTACGATGGTGCCTGGCGCAGTCTGGCACGGGCGCGTCTGGAAGATGGGCATGCTCAGGGCCGCGAAGGCGAGTTGGCGGATATCTACCCGGTCTTTGACACGTCGATCGGCCCATATCTCGCCACGTCCTTTTTCGACCCTAACAGCCCGATCAGGGCCGATTTCGGCGTCCAGCTCAAGATGGATTACCGGCCCCGTCCGGGGCTGACCTTTGGGGGTCGTTTCCGCTATCCGCTGGTGGGCAATATCGACAAATCGTTCCGCGTGTCGGATTCCGTGATCGAGCCGGTGCGCTCTAATGCTATACGCTACGCAAAGGAATCTGAGCTTGAGGTGAACAGCCTCACGGCCGAGTATATGTTCCGCCCTGGGAAAAACCTGTTTGGCCGGGTCTCGGCAGGGTATCTGGAAGGGATGTTTGGCGGCGTGTCGACCGAGGTGCTTTGGTATCCGATGGATAGCCGGCTCGCACTTGGGGCAGAGCTGAACTATGTCAAACAACGTGATTTCGACATGCTGTTCGGGTTTCAGGACTATGACGTCGTGACCGGCCATGCCTCTGCCTATTATGATCTGGGCAATGGGTTTTTCGGGCAGCTAGATGTTGGTCGCTACCTTGCGGGTGACTATGGCGCGACGTTCTCTTTGGATCGTGAATTCAACAACGGGTTCAAGGTTGGCGGGTATTTCACGCTCACGGATGTGTCCTTTGATGATTTCGGGGAAGGGTCTTTCGACAAGGGCCTGCGGTTCGAAGTGCCGCTTTCGTGGCTGACCGGACGCCCGTCGCGGACGAAAGTCCAGCAAACAATCAAGCCGATTACACGTGACGGTGGGGCGCGTCTTGCTGTCGCCAACCGTTTGCACGGGGTCGTGCGCGACTATCGCGGCAAAGAGCTGCGGGACAGCTGGGGGAGATACCTGCGATGATCTTACGTGCGTTGACCCTTGGTCTGTGTCTGGCGGGCCTCACAGCCTGTAGCGCCAGTCAAAACCTTCTGGCGCGGGGTGTTGCCGTTGCTGTGGACGACGATTCAGTCGTGCCCAAAACCTCGCAAGGGTTTCCGCCGCGTTTTGCCGCGCTGGTGCAGGATACCGCCACCCCCGCCTTGCTGCTGACCGTCGAGAACCGTTCACAAACCGGCCGCATGCTGCGCGAGGCGCGTGTGAACGGTGTCGATACGTGGCTGAGTTCGGATTTAACCGCGCTGATGCTGGAAGACGGGATGCTGCAAGGGACACGCGGCCTTGGGTCTGAACTCTTCGCCGCTGATGTGTCGGAGCCCAAGGCGCTGATCCTGTCCGGGCGGCGCGGTTATTCAGACCGGTTGCACAGCAATCTGACAGGACTGGATGAGATTTCTACCCGCGCGTATCGCTGTCTGGTGGAGCCGCAGGGCAGCGCGACGCTCGCGCTTGAGATCGGCACCGTGCCGACGCGGGTTGTAACCGAGGATTGCAAAAGTCTGGACCAGTCGTTTCGGAATACGTATTGGGTCAGTGTAAAGAGCGGTGCCATTGTACAGGCGCGGCAATGGGCGGGCGATGAGGTCGGGTATTTGATGACCAAGGCCGCCGCCCGTTAAGGTTAACAGGGGCCGAACCTGTCTGGGGGCGAGGTGTCACATGATGAATGGGAGTATTAAAGTGCGATACCTATTGGTAGCTGTTTTGGGCCTGACCCTTGCAAGCTGTGGTACGGTTTACCGAACACCTGAAGTTGTAGAGGGCGTCGCTGGCGGCACCAATGTACGGGTGATGAACCTCACTGCTGAATCCGTCATTCAGGCGAATAGATCCGCCTATGCGCCACGGAGCCTGCCCGATGTGTTTTCCCGCACCGCAGGCTCTGGCTCGGGGCTGCGCGGAACCGGGGCGCTGCCATCGCCCACACTCGACGTTCAGACCCGCCCCAATGCGCTTGAGCTGCGCCTGCCGCCCCCGGTTGATCCCGGTCCCTACGAGATTGGTATCGGTGATGTGGTGCTGCTGGCCACGCCGCGCGCCGCCGGATCGGTTGAACAGTTGACCGGGCTGCTGGCCGCACAAAACGCGCGCCAAGGCTATACCGTGCAGGATGACGGATCGATCAACATTCCCGATGTGGGCCGTGTGCGTATTGCCGGTTTGACCATTGAAGACGCCGAAGCAGCCTTGTTCCAGCGTCTGGTCGAGAACCAGATTGACCCGACTTTCAGCCTCGAGATTTCCGAGTTCAACTCGCGCCGTGTGTCCATCGGGGGCGCCGTGTCGCAGCCGACTGTTGTGCCGGTAACGCTGACGCCGCTCTATCTGGAAGAAGCCTTGGCCGCTGCCGGCGGGATCACGGTCGAGGATCAGGACTATGCCTCGATCCGTTTGTACCGTGATGGTACGCTGTATCAGATCCCGCTGTCGCAGCTTTATTCCCGCGCGAGCCTGACCAAGACCCGCCTGCTGCCCGGCGATGCGATCTTTGTCGACACGGAATACGAACTGGCGCGTGCTCAGGAATATTTCGCGCAGCAGATTACTTTGGTTCAGGCGCGTCAGGCGGCACGCGCCTCGGCATTGCAAGAGCTGCAGCTTGAGGTGTCCTTGCGCCGTGATAATCTGGACGAAGCCCGTGACAACTACAAAGCACGCCTAGATCTTGGTGCCGATGACCGAGACTATGTCTATCTCGCGGGGGAAGTCGGGACTCAGTCGCGCTTTGCCTTGCCATACGAGCGTAAGGCAAGTCTGGCAGATGCCTTGTATGATGCGGGTGGTGTAGCGTCGTCGACCGGCGATGTGTCCCAGGTCTATGTGTTGCGCGCATCCTCCGATCCGCGCGAGCTGGGGGCCATTACCGCGTGGCATCTGGATGCCCGCAACGCCGCGAATTTCGCGCTGGCCCCGCGGTTCGAGCTGCGCCCTGATGACATCATCTTTATCGCGCAGCAGCCCGTCACCAAATGGAGCCGCGCTGTTTCGCAGATCCTGCCGCAGATCCTGAGTGTGGGGAACGCGGTCACCAAATGATCTGACCACAATTGATGACCAAAGGCCGGGCAGAAATGTCCGGCCTTTTATGTTTCAAAGGGAATGTCTAACGGCCAGAGGTTTCGCAAATTGAACCCATCGGTGCCCTATTTCAGCCACATCGCCTCATTACCCCTGAACGGGTCAATTATTCAGGCGGTGTGATATGTATCTTTCTGTTGTGATCCCTTGCATGAACGAAGAAGCCTCGATCCCGGGGCTGGTATCGCGGCTGACGCAGGCGATCGCGCCGTGGAAAGATCGGGCCGAGATTATTCTGGTGGATGATGGATCCACCGATGCCACGTGGAAAGCGATCGAGACCGCGCAAGCGGGCTGTGCGCAACTGGTGGGTATCAAGCTTTCGGCCAATCGCGGGCATCAAATCGCGCTGACCGCCGGGCTTGAGGCGGCACAGGGCGAACGCATTTTTATGCTGGATGCCGATTTGCAAGATCCGCCGGAATTGCTGGTCGATATGATGTTCATGATGGATCGCGGGTTTGACGTGGTTTACGGCCGTCGTAGCGAGCGCCAGGGCGAGACCATGTTCAAGAAGGCCACGGCGCACCTGTTCTACCGCTTCCTCAATGCCATGTCCGATGTCCCGATCCCGCAGGACACGGGCGATTTCCGTTTGGTGAACCGCCGCTCGCTGGATGCGGTGCTGACGATGCCGGAAAAGGCCCGTTTTATTCGGGGGATGTTCGCTTGGGCAGGCTTTAAACAGGTGGGTATTGAATATATCCGCGCACCACGCGCCTTGGGCGAAACCAAATACCCCTTCCGCGCCATGATGCGCTTTGCCATCGACGCGATGACCGCCTTTTCGACGAAGCCGTTGAAACTTGCGACGCGCCTGTCTTTTGTCAGCTTGTTCATGGCGGCGTTGATGGCCGNTTATGTGATCTATTCGCTGGTCGTGTATCAGACGGCACCGGGTTGGGCGTCGGTGGTGCTCGCGGTTAGCTTCTTCTCGGGGGCGCAGCTTTTGACGCTGGGTATTCTGGGGGAGTATATCGGTCGCCTTTACGTCGAGGCCAAGGATCGCCCGCTCTATTTNGTNAGCGATGATACGCGCGATATGGTCCCNGACGTGAAACGGTTGCGTGCCTGATGCGTGNTTTTGACTATAANTGCGCNCGCTTTGGGGNTGTCGGCATTNTGACGGCATTATCCTACGTGGCGATGTATCCGGCGTTTCTGGCGGNGGGGNTGNCACAACCGGCAGCNAATGCGCTGGCGTTTTTTCTGGCGATCGTGCTGCAGTACATCGGTCATGCCCTGTTCACCTTTGAACGGCGGCTGATCAATCGCAGCCAGATCACNAAATTCGCCATTATGGTCGGCTGCGGCTTTGGCATGTCGATGCTTGTCACGGGCNCTCTGGCCGTGGCCTTGGGGATGCCGGCCTGGGCGGCGGCGCTGGCCGTTGCGCTGTATCTNCCGGTGCAGAACTATATTTTGATGACCCTATGGGTGTTCGCCTTGCCGCACCCCAAGACGGAGTACATGTCATGAGCCATATCTACAGTGATACATTTTTCGACTACATCAACCAAAGTGCGCGCGCNTCGGCAAAACCGTTTGTGTCNTTGCTGTTTCCTTTGCTGAAGCCNACGACGGTGATCGATCTGGGCAGTGGGCGCGGTGTTTGGATGGATGAATGGCGCAAAGGTGGNGCGGAGGACGTGCTGGCCGTAGACGGGGATTATGTAGACCGGGCGCAACTGGCAGTCGCGCCGGAGCAGTTCATGGCCGCCGATCTGACACAGCCGGTAAAGACGGGNCGCCGCTTTGATCTGGCGCAGAGCCTTGAGGTCGGNGAGCATCTGCCCACCGAAGCCTCGGAGGTTCTGGTCGATAGTCTNACGCGGGCGTCTGATCGTGTGTTGTTTTCCGCTGCGGTCACCGGACAGGGGGGCGAGTTTCACGTGAACGAACAGCCCTTGTCCTTCTGGCAGGATATTTTCGCGGCCAAAGGCTATGTCGCCTATGATTGCGTGCGCCCTGCATTGAAGGACAACAAGGATATCGCGCCCTGGTATCGTTACAACGCGATCCTTTATGTGAATGAGGCCGGGCGCGCGGGTTTGCCNAAAGAGATCCTCGCGACCCAAGTGCCTGCGGGNCAAAAGCTGCGCAACGCGGGTAGCCTTGGCTGGCGGTTGCGTTTGGCNGTGGTCAAGACCCTGCCACGCGGCGTTGTCACNGCCATTGCGCAAGCGCGGGCGATGGTGCTTGCCCTGCGGGCGCGCCGTGCCAAAACCCTGGGTCGCGCGGNTGTATGACNGCGGCGGNCGGGCGGCNGTTGGNGATGCGGGCCGAATCTGAACGGCTGCAGCTGGCACCGGTCTTCCTGATCACACTGGTGGCGGCGTTTTTGCTGACGGGGCAAAATCTGCTGGATCCGATGATCCGCCATGATGACTACCCCGCGTTTTTCGGTGACGCACCCGCCTTTTGGAACAAGACCCTGCACGAGGGGCGGTGGCTGAACTATATCTGGCACCTGCGCGAGGTGGTAACGCCCGCCTGGCTGAACTTTGCCCTGTATCAGAGCCTATGGGCGGCGTTTGTCGCAGCGTTTGCCGTAGCGGCGATGGGCCCCGGTGCGCAGCGCTGGTTTACTGTCGTGCTGGGCCTGCTGCTGGTGGTCTGCCCGTCCGAGATGCTGATCTCGCTCTGGTTCAATACGCTCATCCCCGGGTTGGCTGTTGTGGCGCTGTTTGCGGTGCTGGCCTGTTACNTNTCCAGCNCGCAGTTGCGCTGGCTNTTGCCGATTTTCGTGATCGTCAGCTTTATGGCCTATACGACCTATCCGNTGCTGCTGNTGGCGATTTGCATTGCGCGTACGCGGGACCGGTCAATCCGCGATCTGGCGGGGCTGATGGNGNTGTTNTGCGCAAGCTTCGTTGTCGCGGTGCTAACGGTCTATACGTTGAACTGGCAGGTTCANGGNGTGTTNGGNGTGCCTGTGGCCGATTGGCGTGATCCGACCGCGGGGNACGGGATTGGCGGGATGATCGCCAACCTGCCGAAGCTGGGGGAAACATTTACGCTGTTCCTCAACCGGACCGGCATCGGGTATCCGCCGCTNATCGGNCTTATTCCNTTNGTCTATATCCTTGCCCTGAATGTGCTGCGCAAGCGCGCGCCGCTTGAGGCTTTGTATCTTGCGGCTGGCATGGCGATCGGGCTGGCGCTGACGGTGGTTCAGGCGCTGAAACTGGGGGTGATCGTTCCGCCGCGCGCGTTTATCTTCTTTTGGGTTTTCTTTGCGCTCACTGTGGTGCGTGCGGTTCAGATATTGAGCGAGGATGAGGGTCTATATGGCCGTTTAGGGCGCAATCTATTGCTGTTAATCATCGGTGTGTGGTTCATCCAGCTGTTTCTGGCCTATGGGCAGTCCAATGATTGGCGTAGCGATACCAAACTCTGGGCGCAGGAGGTGCGGACGACGGAGGGGCCGGTCTATGTCTATGGCGACTCATCGAAAATTGCCGCTGGGCTAAAGGCCGGCATACAATCTTACAAAGCGCTGCCGTTCCGGCTGAAACAGTTGACCGGAAAGACGGCAGTGGCCTGTGACGAGGTGCCTGATACCTGCCCGCCCCGTCCAGATATGACTGCCGGTGATGCCGAGGTGCATTTGCTGCGCGAAGGGAATGCGCTGTTCATGCTGTTTACACCAGAACCATCGGACGAGACTGAGGATTAAGCGGTAAAGATGCTGTCCATGTGTTCGGCCAGATAGATGCGCAACCAGGGGGTAAAACGCTCTGGCGTGGTTTGGGTCTGGCGGGCGAGGTCGGAGAGGTCGACCCAGGCGGTGTCCATCACTTCGGCGGGGTTCGGGGTCACATCGGTGAGCGCGACAGCTTCGGCGACGTAAATCTCTACCAGCTCGTGTTCGGTCAGGCCGCCCCCCACATCGGCGCGGTATTCGACCTGGTCGCGATGGTCGAGCCTTAGGCCGCTGATCCCCAGCTCTTCGTCCAGTCGCCGTTTGGCGCAGGTGAGCGCGGGTTCCTCCCAGAACGGATGGGTACAGCAGGCGTTCGCCCAGAGACCGGGGGTGTGATATTTGCCAAGCGCCCGTCGCTGGATCAGGGTTTCGCGTCCGCGCATGACGAAAACCGAGATGGCCTTGTGGCGAAGACCGCGCTGGTGGACCTCGAGCTTTTCGACGGGGGTAAGCTTGCCGTTGACCCAGGCGGGGATCATCGTGGTCATGTGGCTGCCCCGTTCGGGTGGCGTTGTGGCGATGTCATATCCGGCTGCCCCGCTCCTTGCGGCCCGCTGGCCCCTCTGCGCTAGGCGGTCTTGTAGCGGGTCGATTCTGGATTGTCAGCCGCTGGTTGCGAAATGACGGATAAGAGCAGTTACGCAATACCGCCTGCGTTAAGGATGGTGGCGATGCGATCTGTGTCATAGCCAAGCTCGGCGAGGATAGTGCGGGTATCGGTTTGACCGTCGGGCATCCGTGGCGGCGTGGTTTTATGGGTCGAATATCGCGGTGCTGGCGCAGGCTGTAGCACGTTCCCTGCGGTGACGAATGTATCGCGTGCGGTGTTGTGAGGGTGGGNAGGTGCCTCTGCCAATGACAGAACGGGGGNATAGCAGGCANCGTGGCCGATCATGATCTCGTCCCATTCGGCGCGGGTCTTGGTTTCAATCAAGCGGGCAAGCTTGTCGCGCATGGCGTCCCATTGGCGTTGGTCGTTNTGGATCTGCATGTCGGGCTCGTCTGACAGACCGCAGAGGTGCAGTAGTTGAGCGTAGAATTGCGGCTCTATCNCGCCAATAGAGACGAATTTTNCATCCGCTGTCTTATAGACATCATAGAAATGCGCCCCTGTATCAAGCATGTTCACACCCCGGTCATCCTGCCACCAGCCTTGACCGTGAAACGCATAGATCATCGACATCAACAGGGCCGATCCATCGGTCATTGCAGCGTCGATCACAGTNCCTTTACCACCGCGCTGTACGTCCAAAAGGGCAGAGACCATGCCAAATGCAAGCATCATGGCACCGCCCTCGAAATCGCCGACCATATTGGCGGGGGGCGTGCGNTGGTGCAGGCTCGCGTTAACCTGTCTGCNGCAGGGTGGGCCCTGATCAACATCTACCGAACAGGAGCCACCATATGACCGATACATCCCCCGTTCTCGCCCTTCCGTATATTCAACCGTCGCAAGCGCAAAAGCATGTGACCCATAACGAGGCGCTGCGGCTTTTGGANGCGATTGTGCANCTNTCGGTCCTGTCTTTNACCGAAACTACGCCGCCCGCGACCGCAGCCGAGGGGGATCGGTATCTGGTGGCCTCAAACGCTGTGGGGGATTGGGCGGGGCATGACCANGNNGTGGCAGTGTTCGTGGANGGGGCGTGGCAGTTTATCNCGCCGATGCCGGGCTGGGTGGCATCTGTGGCCCCCGGCCAAACCCAAGTGGTTTACGACGGCGCGCGCTGGGCGGTGCCGGNGTTGCAAGATGTGCCTCGGCTNGGTGTCGGGGCGACGCCGGATGCGTATAACCGGTTGGTTGTGGCGTCGGATGCGGTGCTGTTCAACAATGCCGGGGCGGGGCATCAGGTGAAGATCAACAAGGCANCCGAAGGGGACACGGCCAGTCTGCTGTTNCAGACCGCCTTTGGGGGGCGGGCCGAGATGGGGACCTCGGGGAGCGACGATTTCGCCATCAAGGTCAGCGCAGACGGCGCGAATTGGGCGGAAGCTTTGCGCATTGAAGCGGCGAGCGGGCGTGTGACCGCCCCAGTCTCGGGTTGGCGAGAGCGGCTGACTGCCCCCCGCATTTACTATGTGGACCCCCTTCAGGGTGGCGACGGGCAAAGTGGGCGGGGCACGGGGGCGGCTGCCTTTGCGTCGCTAGGCCGTGCGATGGAGGAAGTCGTCCGTTTGGACAGCGCAGGCCACGCGGTCACGGTTCAATTGGCGGATGGCAGCTATGATCTGGGCCCTATGCCAGTCGCGGTAAGCGCTGCATTGGGGGGAGGTCTGGTTGAGCTTGTCGGGAATGCTGGCGACCCCGACGCGGTCANGATGACAGCGACAGGGTCGGTGATCGANCTGGTTTCGGGGCGTCTGAGATTGCGNGGTATGAGGATAGAAACCTCCGGTGCCGACCCGGCGATCCGGGTGTTGCCGGAAGCGGTGTTAGAGGTTGATGAGGTCATCTTTGGCGCGGCGGGGGGACATCTGGATATTGTCGGCGGGCGCGTCGAGGGGGCGGGTTCGTANGTTATCGACGGCGATGCCGCNTATCATCTGCGTCTGTCGCAGGGGGCTGTNCTGGCGCGGGGGNTGCAGACGGTGACGCTGGCGAATACGCCCGACTTTGCCACTGCGTTTGTGACTTGCGAGATGGCCGGGCAGGCGGATTTCAGCGGGCATGGTTTCACCGGCACAGCCACGGGCAAACGTTTTGACGTGAGCAGCAACGCTGTGGTGCAAAGTGGCGGGACCGTGCTGCCGGGCGATATCGCGGGCACNACGCATAGCGGTGGCCTATACCTCTGATCTGCGAAAACCGAAAATTGTATGAAAGGGCCACATTGCCGCCTTAAAAGCTGAAGCTGCCGTTAAGGAATTCGGCTCATCTTTATCCCCGGAACATGTAGGGGAATAAACCGATGGAGCTTGAGCATAAAACCACATTGTCGCCGCGGAAGGATATGGCGCTGACCGGGGTGACGGATATGGCGGTTGTCCAATCCTCTGGCGGGGCGGTGCTGTACACGACCTCGCGCTTTGGTGGCGGTGACTTGCTGGCCTATCGCATTGATGCGGAAGGGGGGCTTCGGTTTCTGGACAGTCGGGCCATCGCCGGGGACACGCGGGCCGGAGTCACCAACAGGCTGGAGGTTGTAGACGGTGCGCTATTGCTCACGGGGGCGGATAACGCCGCGCTCACCCGCNTTGCGTTAACAGATGATGGGCGCTTTGGTAATNTTTCTGCCGTGACCGGTGGTGCCGTGCCTGCCCAGTTACTGGCCGTCGAGACGCTGGATTTAGGCGGGCAGAGCNATCTATACGGGCTGGTGCGGGGGGCGGATAGCATCGGGTCNTGGCGTNTGGGNGACGATGGGGCGCTGNCACGCATATCGGGCGACAGTNGCGTCGCGTCANAGGCAGGTCTGACCGGCNTNAGCGTCGGGNATGTCGGAAGCACGCCGTATCTGCTGGCATCCTCGGCGCGGGACGACGCATTTATTTCGTTCAAATTGGATGGGAATGGTATCCCGCGAGANNTCTCTCGTATCGCGGCGGAGGATGGCGTGGGGATCGGCAGGCCAAGCGCGACAGCNTTTGTNGAGGTTGGGGGGCATGGATTTGCGATACTGGCCGCGGCGGGAAGCGCGAGTTTGAGCGTCGCGATGCTGGNGGCAAATGGNGNATTAACCTTAACGGATCACGTCCTCGACACGCGGGACACGCGCTTTGACGGGGTGCATGTGATCGAGACCGCAACACANCNCGGCCGCGCCTATGTNGCGGCGGCGGGCGGAGATGANGGCGTTTCGGTCTTNGANTTGATGGACGATGGCCGGTTGATGCATCTGGTGTCGATCGAAGACACGGACGGAAGCACGCTCGACGCGGTGTCGGCGCTTAACTTTTCGGTACAAGGAGATTTACTGCACCTCGCCGTCGCCTCGGGTGCCGAAGCGGGGCTGAGCATTTTTACAGTGGATATTTCTGACCGGGTTGCGGCGGCAACAGGGGGTGATCAAGCTGACACGCTGACAGGCGGCACGGGGGGCGATTTGCTATCCGGCGGGGATGGCGCGGACCATATCGCTGGGCGCGCAGGGGATGACATTTTGCGAGACGGCGGCGGCCGTGATCTGTTGACCGGTGGCTCCGGCCGCGATCTTTTTGTGCTTTCCGCAGATGGGGAGGCCGATACGATTGCCGATTTCGACAGCGCACAGGACAGCATTGATCTGTCGGCCTGGCCGTTCCTGAGACATGGGTCTCAGTTGACCATATCTTCGACCAAAGACGGTGCGGTTCTGTCTTTTGGTGAGGAGCAGTTAGAGATAAAAACATCGAACGGACAGTCCCTTAGCGAGGACGATGTTCAAGCGCTCGATCTGATTGGGCAATCGCGTTTCATGCCGGATTGGACCCTGCCAGAGGAACCCGATACGCCATCCCTTCCCACCGCACCGACCCCGTTGGTTCTGGTTGGCACGCCGCAGTCGGATGTGCTGGAAGGGGATGCGGCCGATGATCATATCAGCGGGCGCGCGGATGGCGACAGGCTGATCGGCGCAGGCGGCAATGATACGATTCTTGGCGAAGCTGGGGCCGATACGATCTATGGCAACGGGGGGAGCGATCTGATTGAGGGTGGTACCGAGGGGGATCAGATCTGGGGCGGTATCGGCTGGGACACTTTGCGCGGTAGTGATGGGGACGACGCCCTGTGGGGCGGCGACGGGTATGACGCGCTTGGCGGTGGCGACGGGAACGACACGTTAACAGGCAATAACGGTGCGGATAGACTTTATGGGGATAGGGACGATGACCATCTGATCGGCGGGCTAAATGCCGATAGCCTGTGGGGCGGTGCCGGCAAAGACCGTTTGGAGGGTAGCGCCGGTGCGGATCAACTGCTTGGCGGCAGCGGGAATGATCAGCTTTTCGGAAATGCGGGNGCAGATTTNNTGCAGGGNGACAGCGGGAATGACCGTCTTNCCGGGGGGATCAACAACGATACGGTTAACGGNGGGTCNGGGAANGATACGCTGTCGGGCGACAATGGTGCCGACCAGCTGATCGGCGGCGACGGCGATGATTTGATCAAAGGCAATGCCGGTCACGATACGCTTGATGGCGGCGCGGGAAACGACGTGCTGTCCGGTGGGATCGGGGCAGATCGGTTTATCTATGGTGCAGGCCAAGACACAATCCTGAGCTTTCAAAACGAAATTGACACTCTTTCGCTGGATTCTGCCCTTTGGGGTGGGGGAAGTTTATCGATGAGCCAGCTTCAGTCGTTCGCACACAAAGGGGCCGAGGGGCATATCGTGCTGGATTTTGGCAGCGGNAAAACNCTGGACCTGTTGGGCGTCGAAAANCTATCTATCCTAAACGNCGACTTCGAAAGCTTTTAAAGTTTAAACTGCCACGCTGGGATCGTTACCGTTCCAGAATGTCACGGTGATAGCGCCTTAATAACACAAGGCCAAAAAGGCCCAGTATTGCGGCAACGGCNTAGACATAGGCTGANGAGACNTAGGGTACGTCGTANTTATGATAAAANCCNGACCTGACGCGGCCGACCACGTGGATCAGNGGATTGAACCAAAGATAGNNGCGGTAGGGTTCGGGTATCGTTTCNTATAAAAAGATGACGCCGGACAGTAGCAAAAGCGGCCGCGTGCAAATCCCGTAGACACGTTGCCAGACCTGAAACATNGACATCATNAAACAGTTGAANACCCCCACGCCCAGTGAAAGCGCGGCAATCATAGTCAGCGCTGACACGATGTCTGATGCATTTATTGCGGCCCGCGTATCAAACAGAAAAATGATCCCANTCAGTACGATAAAGCCTACAAGAAGCTGAGTGAGAAAATTGAGGATGAACCGCCCCAAGATGGCGTCGACGAAAGTCACGCGCGGGTAGGCTAGTAGCTGTTTCGAATAGTTGATCGCCTGCGCGACCTTGTTGCTGAGATCGACGAACATCAAAAAGGGCAGCAANCCTGTAGCGTAAAAGATTGGAAAATTGTTTCCGAGNGGGGGCATACGAAACCCGATCGAGAATATTGCGGTCAACAGCGCGATCCCGAGAACGGGTTCAGCCAATGCCCAAATATACCCACCCGGGGACCGGCCATAGCTGGTCCCGATTTCGCGAAGTATCAGCGCGACGATAATGCGTGGCGTCGCAAAGACCATTGTATTTCGTCCGCGTGCGACCCGACCTATCATCCTGGTACCCTCTGCGCGCTGTTGACCTGCCATCGTGCGGGCGTCGCTGCGCCAAAACGATTTAAAATGAAGTCATACTGTAGGGCAAAGGCCTCTCTAAAACTGTGTTTTAGGTGCTCTGGCAACATGGCGTGACGACCAGAATTACTGCGAAGATCAGCTTTGGGTGAAATCGGCGAAATACCTAAGAACGTGCAGATATCGCGCATGGTATGAGCGTGAAAAAGGTCTTCGTAAAATACATATTTAATTCGATGTGGAGGGATCACGGCTTCCAGCTCGCTCATCGTGCGCCGATAGTTCGCCCGCTCTAACTTAGGCAGCCGTTTACTGTCGATCAAATGCTGCGCGCGCGCCTCGCAAGCCGTTTGAAAGTCGGCTACCTGGGCGGCATCCGCGCTAACGGCCATTCTGATTTGGGACCACATACGATCAATCGGATCCCTCAAAATAAAGATGAAACAACTTTCGCCAAGGCTCCCCATTTCAGAGAAGTCCTTTGCGTCCAGTATCGCATAAGCCGGGGTGATGTCGCAGATCACAGGCTGGCCGCTAAACCCCTGAGTAAGATAGGAAAGATAGGCCTCGTGATGTTCAGGCGCATCCGTGTAGATGGACAAAAGGTCAGCCAATTCGCTGAGGACCCTAAGATTGCGCCGATTCTTGGGGCCGCGTTCTGACACCAATTCCTTTGCCAAGGTTTTCACCGTGTTCATACGTAGGTCAAAAACCTGGTCAGACTTACCCGCGATCACATTGAAATAATGAAGTTCCTTATTGCGCGAAAAATGAATCTGACTGCTGGTGCGCAAGGTTTCATAAAGCCAAGTCGTGCCGGCTTTCTGAGCCCCGATGCAATAGGCAAGCTTGGTGTTTTCCGGCAGAATAGATAGAGCCATACGGTACGCCTTGGGATGAGCTGATCATTTCCCCATGTTGTATTCGTGATGTGCTATCGCATCGTTAATGTCGGCAAAGTATTCTAGGTTTCCGGCCTCTAAAACAGCGCCTGCCGTGCATAGTTCTCGTAGCATGCCATTGGAGTGGCTTACAAATATTGCACCGGATCGGGACAGGCGGTCCATAAAAATGGAACGACTTTTCTGTTTGAACCGAGCATCTCCGACAGCGGTGATTTCGTCAATCAGATAGGTGTCAAACTGCAGCCCCATGGAAACGCCGAAAGCCAGGCGCGACTTCATACCGGCGGAGTATGTTCGGAATGGAAGATGAAAATGAACCCCAAGCTCGGAAAAATCGGCGACGTAATCGACCAGCGCAGACGTGTCTGCACCATAAATCCGTGCCACGAAGCGCGTGTTTTGTGCCCCCGTCATGTCGGGGTGGAACGACCCAGCAAAGCCAACTGGGAAAGATACACTGCCATCAGAGATGACCTCGCCCGATGTAGGGTCAGTTGCCCCCGCAATGATCTTGAGCAGCGTAGATTTTCCAGCGCCGTTCCGCCCTAGCAGCCCGACAGAAATACCAGTTGGAAAAATAACGTTAATATTTGAAGCGACAGTCTTCCGTCGACCCCGCACATGATAGGTTTTGGTCAAATTTCGAAAGACAATCATCGGCGATCCTAGTGCCGATCACGTAAGGAGTGCCAAACCAGCATAATGAGCGCCCACAGGGCGAAGCTAGATGCGAATGTGACGCCTAGAAGAAATGGGCGATTTGGATAAATCGAAGTCTCTGCAAGTGTCGGAGGGATATGCGCCGCCAAGTATTTTGATCTTTTTCGCCCCTCTGCAACCGCTGTATCAAAGGCGGCTTGGCTGGCGGTATAAGACTGTTCAGCAAATTCCAAATCGACCTTTAGGCTTTCAAACTGCCCAAAAAGATCCGCGAAACCAATGGAGTGCATTGCACCCTGCATGGCATTCGATTTCTGATGCTCCTGCGAGATACGNGCTGCTATTATGTCGCGCCTTCNTTGCGCTTGCTTCAAGCGNGGATCGGTTGGCGTGCTGGTTTGTTGAAGCATGTCGATGCTAATCAACGTTTCCGTCATTTCTGCTTCTAAAGATGCCAATAACCCGGTCTGAATTTGAAGCGGTGTATCGGGGCTCACCAATTGGTTCCTTATGCGGAATTCGGCTAGCGTAAGCCGCGTTTTCTTGAGGCGCTGCGCTGCGCGCGCCAAGTTCTCTTCAGCATGTTGCGTAGCATCCTCGTGCGCTATCGCGGAAAGTTCATGTATCAGTTTTGCGCTTTCAGCATAGATTTCTTGCACAATGGCCCGCGCGTCTTCGGGAGCAAATGCTTGCACCTTAACCTCGATCAGACCGGTGCTACTATCGCTATACACATTGACCATGCGACCCCAGTATTTGGTCAGATCCTCGATCGTACCAGGGGCGTGGTAGCCGAAAACCGGATCAGAGTTTGTTGCGGGGGGCGACCATACTTTTCGCAAATTCAGAGACTTATCGATTTTCTCCACTAAGTGCTGACTTTGAATGAATTGATACAGAACTTCTTCGTCCGCGGCACCGGACCCCGAGAGATTTGCGACCCCACCCAAGAGTTCGACCGGCGAGCTCATATCCTCGCTATGGACAGCAAATCCAGCGATAGAGGTATAGCGATCTGCAGCGCGCTCCCAAAGGTACCATGACACGAACAGGCTGGTTCCGAGAACGATGATGATAAAGCTGACAAAAGAAAGCCGATGACGTAGGTGAAGGCGCGCTTGTGGCACAGGCGGGACGATCGACGTGACTGGCAGTGTCAGAATGGTCGCTTGAGAGGCTGTTTCTCGTTTCTTTTCCCGCGCCGCAACGGCAAGCGCCCTATCATGCCGTTTTTTTTCGATGCGTCGCAAAGCTTCCTCACGCTCGCGCAGTTTTTGTTGTTTGCGCGCCGCGTGCGTATGGTGCGTGGTTGTTGATTGGGCAGGATTATGGGTCATGATCTCAGTGCATAATTCAACAGTCCTCACAGTTTATTAATTCGCGCGAAGTAGTTCAGAGAAAGTCGATTAAACTACGAAGGATTTTAGGATGGCGGAACCGCATGTTCACATTTTAATGGGGACGAAGAACGGTGGCATGTTTTTGGCAGATCAGTTGGCCTCAATCCGCGGGCAATCGCATCAGGATTGGAGCCTTTGGGCAAGCGATGACGGCTCGACCGATGGCACCTGTGAGGCGCTTGAAAATTTCAAAGCGGAAACACCGCACCATGATATTCACTTGCTCAAAGGGCCTCAGAGGGGCGTTGCCGCCAATTATTATAAGTTGTTGAAAAACAGAGGGTTAGATGGGAAGTGGGTGGCGTTTTCCGATCAGGATGATGTCTGGCTGCCTCACAAACTATCCCGTGCTGTCGCGCTTGTCGGGCGGCTGGGTGGTAGATGTGTTTACAGTAGTAGAAGTTACTATGTGAACGAAACGGGGGAGCGTTTGGGAACGTCCCCGGCGTTGAATCGCCCTTATCGGTTTGGAAATGCAATCGTACAGAATGTTATGCGCGGAAATACGATTGTGATTCCGCCTATCGTCACCAACTATCTGCGTAGCATTTTAAGTACTACGGACGTTGCGGAAACTCCCTTTCATGATTGGTGGATGTATCAAGCGATCACGGGCGCCGGGTTTAGTATTCTTCATGATCAGAAACCTGGGGTATTATACAGGCAACACGGTGCAAATCTTGTGGGCGCGCCTGTTCGTCATTTACGGCGCAGGGCTCGATACATGGCGGATGGTACGTTGGTGAATTGGATCGATGCAAATGCGGCCGCGATGTACCGAATTGCTCCTGTTCTAACGGCGACCGCTCGCGAGCAATTATTGAGGTTTCTCGATTGGCGTTCCCAAAGTCACACTAAGGAGCGCGCGGCACTGACTTCGCTCGGGATCTACCGGCAAACACAGGCGGGCGATCTAGCCCTGCGCGCGCTTGCGCAGCTCAAACGGTTCTGAACCGGTGTTAGCTTAACAAGCCCTCGTCTTTGAGGTGATCAAGCAAGGCTATGTCAGCCTCAGCAAACGCAGCCAGCCTTTCCTGTGCCGGTTTATCATTGATCAGAGTCATTAGATCTTGCCAACGGCTTGTCTGAACGCCTTTTGGCCCAACATTGATGCGCGTTTTCACAATCGAAGGACGGCACCCCGTTAGGTTTTGAATGTCATTTTCAAGCAGATTTAAACTGCTTAAGCGATAAACCCTATCTAGTTTCCGCGCGCCGCCTATCGCTTGACCAACAAGCATATCTTTCGAGAAATGGCAGACCTCGGCCGCCCCGCGAACTTTCCCGGTGGCGAGATAGCTACAGTAAAAATTGTCGTAGTGATCCTTAATGAACTGTTGCCAAGCAGGACTTCCGCCAAAGAAGTATGCGGCGGGGGAGCAATTTTTTACTTTGTACAACCCCGTATGCCCAGGCGATGAAAGCAGGCTGTCCGTGAGGCGTGAGGCTTTATTTCTTAGATAAAAATAGAAAGAAGCGATCCTTTCAAATGGATCGCGAAGTACCGTGAACGCAAAGGTATCTGTCTGGGTCTCACGAAGGCGGCACCAATCTAGGTGACCCGAGTAAAGGTCATACCCGTTGGGAAACTGACCGTCTGAAGAAGCTTGGTGGTGAACGCGAACAGGAGAGGTTCGAGCGTTGCCATAAATTTTAGTGAGCTCCGAGTGCACAGATTGGCCTGCGGTTTTGGGAATATGTAGAAATGCGACTTTTTTCACTGAATGTTTTCCGATCGCAGATCCAGCGTCGGGGGTGCGAAAGACGCGACATCTTTGAGCATTGAGTTTACCCCTCTACAGAATTCCAGCACATCCGACGGATCAAGGTGGTCCATTTGCCACGGCGCAAACTGCCACCAGCGGCACTTTAACATGAGACTGATGAAGCTCGGCGGTAGGCGCATTCGTTTGAGAGTGGCCGGATTCCCCGCGACGACTGCATAAGGGGCAACGTCACGGGTCACGACCGAATGCGCACCGATTATTGCGCCGTCGCCAATGGTGACCCCGGCGGCGATATACGCACCGTGTCCGATCCATACATCATTTCCAATTGTAGTGATTTTTACCTTGGTGGGCGGCTTGCTGTGACCTGTCCTATAATTGTGGTAATGTTCGGCTGCCTCAAAACCGTCGCCAAGTTCGAATACTCGGTCCCCAAGATAGAAAGCGGGGCTTGTGGATACCCAGTCCAATGGGTGGTTTTGCCGACCTATCTGAACGGATTCGCCGAATGAACAATATCGGCCGATGCGTGCGGCAAAACAGTATCCCGAGACTTGATACGAGAACGTACCCATCTCTAACGAGTGTTCATACTGTGTCCATTTCAGGCTCCCCGGGGCTTCGAGCACGGTATGTCTGGGGAGGTTGATCGACGTAGCACCCCGGTTCAGTACCTCGATGCCATTGTTTCGCAAAAATTTTAGGGGCACTGAGATCTGGCTCATGAGGCCACCGCCCAGGTTTTGGTGATGTGATTTTTAACGTGAGACAGCAGAATATCCGCCAAATCCTGTTGGGTTGAGTAGGGAATAGGGAAACCGTTTTCAGCTTTGGTAACTGCTTCGCCCTGAGCACCAATTGCGAACGCATGGGTGGGCAAACCGGATGTCAGAGCTTCGTGCGTGGTAAACGAGAATGTCTCCGGCCACACGGAAGGTATTAACCAATCTGTCACGCCGTATCGGGCGGCAATTTTTCCCAGATCTGATATGGTATATCTTCCATGGATAGGCACCGAGGGGGGGAGGGGAATGGCGGGATCGAAATTCCCGACGATGACCAGACCGACACCTTGCGCATCTATCGCATCAGCGGCTCGGCTGATGATCTGTGCGCCTTTCTGAAGACCAATGTCGCCCAATACACCGATCACCGGGCGCTTTGGGCTGAGGGGCCGAGGGATACGGGGCACGGCGTCTGAAATTCTATGCGGTGCAACTTGAATTTTATCGGCGCAGTTGGGGAATGCTGCGCGCACAATTTCTTTGCTATTTTTAGAAAATACCACGATCTCTTGGGATGCGGTCAGGAGTTTTCCCCACTCGCTTTGCCACCGAATCATGCTTATCGGTGCACCTGTGGTTGCTGGGGCATTTAGGTGAGGTGGAGGTAGGCCATCGTACACTCCTTGATCGTTCAGAAGAGTGTAGTTGGGCGAGATTGCGAAGTAGTCATGAAAGAGAAACTCTATCACCTGTTGGCCGGTTTGGCTCAATTCTAGAACTGCACTTGGAATAGTCAGCGGATCTTGATCCCCAACCGCGCAGGAATAGATTAATCGTCGCCGTTTTATGGGGTGTAGAAGTTGTTTGACGTAGTCGAGGTTGTTGATCCCGCCGGAGATTATACCGTCATGGCAATGCAATTCGATTTGCCATCGCATGGCACCGCCGACCCTGATTACGACAGCGGCGCGGCCCAACGCGTGATGTTTCGATTTCACCCGATGTTGCAGATACGATTCAGCGCCGCCACCCATGCTGTGTGCGATATATATCGAGACGGGATACGTGTCTTGTGCCCCGAGCCAAGCCAATGCCAAAGCGAGCCGGGGCGATTTTAATGGGTCAGAGGCAATGAACTGCTGCACATCTCTATCGTATTCGGGATAACGTTTTGAAATTAGAGCGTTGTTTTTCGCGATAAGACGCTTCTTCTCTTCCGATCCGAAACTTTGTCCGCCGCGATGCTCTACGAAAAGGTTGACGGCGCAATAATGCTGTCCGCCCGCTGCTCTGATGCGCTGGCACCAATCGACCTCTTCGCCGTATCCCCGACCAAAACTGACATCCAATTGCGGTTCAGTTCTGAGATAGCTGGGATTTATCGCCATGCAAAATCCCACCCCGGTCGGCGTGGCCACGCGATAGCTTTGCGGGTTAAGCTGCGCGGCGGTCACATCTATAAGATCCCCCTGTCCGGCGGCAAGTTTTTGGGGAGCACAGATGAGGGGGGCGGTAAAAATTTCCGCGTCGTTGGACATTGGGGTTACAGTGGCGGCGCGTGGATACTCAACGAGGGGACGGATAAGGCGGCTCGCCCAGTTCGCTGGGACCAGGGCGTCAGAATTCAGTAAAATAACCGTGTCGTGCCAGCGTTGTGCATAGCGCAAGCCTTTGTTTACGCTTTTTACAAACCCAAGGTTTTGATCATTCTCAAGCAGTGTCGCACGGTCATTGTGTGCCAAAGACCACGCGCGCAGCAACGGTAGAATCCGTTTATCGGTTGAGCAATCTTCGATCAGAATAATGCGCCACTGAAGATCGGTATTGTCGACGACGCGCCGCAGCGCCTCTTTCAGTAGGTCATGCGCGTTGAATACCGGCAGTATTATCGTCACCGATGCCGTTGTGAGGGGAGGCGTATTGGCGCGGAAAAGGTCAGGGTCAAGCTCGCGCGCATGGTGGATGGGGCATAGCCCTAGCCCCCGTTTGATCCGCGTGCGAAAAGCGGGGTCCCGTTTGACGCGCCAGCCGCCATAGGCAGGCAACTGCAGCATCAGCGCGATGACGAATTTGATTACCAATCGCGCTTGAACCAACCAAAGGTGAGGGAGTTCTAGACTTCCCGCAATTGTCCAGGTGCCATTGCGAACACGGTGAAATTCGACCCCAAACCGCCCGATTTCTTGCAAGCCTGTCGGGCCAAGCGGCGTGGTCAGGTCGAACCCGACCCGTCGCGGGCCACCATAGGCTTTGGTCACGTCGTCACGGATCAAGTCAGCTTTAGCGCTTACTTTTACGCCGTTCATATGCAGCACGATATCATCCGCGAACGTCCAGCCCGCCAGCCTCAAGTTCCCGTCATTTACGGCAAATACATCAACGGCACCCACCGTGGCACCGGACGGGTCCGTAATGTGCATTGGACGCCCCACGGCCCTTAGGTGGGCGGCGATATAGCGGGCAAAGAGAGCTTTGAGCTGTTTATACAAAATCAATCATTTCGATTCTATGTTGCGTTGATAGAGCTCTAGATCAGCACGCTCACTCTTAAGGGGAGGTTAAGTTTACTCAGCATTACAACAGAATTTTTGTTCGGATTTTACGGGAGGTGACATAGGTGAGCAAAACGCATCTTGGCGTTTTGGTGACGGATAACGGTCAAAACAATCAGGTAGATATATCGCCAACAGCTACCTGCGCCGAAGGGGTGCAGATTAATATATACGGGCGCAATAACCACGTGGTGATCGGCGAGGGTACTGTGATCTCCGGTGGCTTGGTTGAGCTAAGGAATCACGAGAGCGCCGTCTATATTGGCGCGGGCTGTCGTTTGGCGGGGTCATTTCGATGCCGCGCGCGTGATACGCATATTCGCATCGGCGATCGCACCTCGATCATGATGGCTCACCTCAGTCTCCACGAAGCGGGCGCGATTACGATTGGAGAGGATTGCATGCTGTCCGGGGATATCACCATGGATGTCAGTGATATGCATTCGATCCTTGACGTAGAAACGGGGGAGCGGATCAACCCGCCCCAAGATATCGAAATCGGGGATCATGTCTGGTTGGCCCATGGTGTCAGGATCATGAAAGGAGCGCAGATAGGGCAGCATTCAGTGATCGGTAGCCGCTCCATGGTTCTTGGGGTTATCCCCGCACATAGCTTGGCTGTGGGCGCGCCGGCGCGTGTTGTGCGTGCCGGTATCACCTGGGATCGTCGACGGCTAAGTCCGAAAGATCAATAAGTATTGGGTCCCTGTGCGGAGCCGTTGGTGATTTACACTATCGAAAGAGGAGATACGTGATGGCAATATCATGGGGATTGCGGGTAGATTTTGCTTTGCTCATCCTACGCAAACTGGCTATGAGATGACCTGAGTGGTCCCGTAGCTCAACTGGATAGAGCACCTGACTTCTAATCAGGATGTTGGGGGTTCGAGTCCTCCCGGGATCGCCAGACGCACCGAGTTTGTGCCGAGGGGGCATATGAGTGCGCAAAACACGGCTTTTCGTGCGAATCCATGTCAAGAGAATTCCTTTGAGATCGCGGGAATTCACTTAGTGGTATGATATCCATATATCTTTTGAGGTTTCGCTATTTTAGCAATTTCCGCTCGGCATCGCCGAGCTATCGCATTCAGGTTCGCTGGAAAGAAGCTACCTAAACGCCCTGACCGCCTCTGCCCGTAAGAAGACTTGGCCGAAGTCCTGGCCACCAGGGGCGAAGGGACCGACGTCCGAAGCTTCAAGCAGCCTCCTTAAAGTATTGCGATGTTGCCCCGTCTCCCTGGAAAGGGTGGTTAGCGTCACGAAGCGCCCATAAAAGGATGCGATATCTTCAGCTGATAGCTGGTACTGTTGGCGTCCAGTCTTGGGGTTCGTTTCTCGAAAAGCCGGAGTATGGCCTGCTTCGATCAAGGAGATGAAGTTCCCGTGATTTCGTAGCCCGATGTCTCGGCCGAATTCTGCGGCGCTCATCGCCCCGCGCGGCTCTGTTTTGACGACATTTTCATCTTGAAGCTGCGCTGCGTGAAGGCGATCTATTTCGGATTTTTTGACGACCAGCCCATGGAGGCCGCGCACCGCGGCTCGCTTCCCGAGAGTCAGTTGGTTGTCGTGAATGGCATCGATCTGGTCCCGCAAGCTCACCCGGGTCCGTTTGCGGGCGAGCAGGAGTGTTTCCCAATCTGGGTCGTGATCTTCAACCGGCTTTGCCCTCTCGCAAAGGCCCGCGACAAAATCAACTCCATCGGAAATTCGCCACGGGTTTTTGACCTTGGCCACCTTGGTTCGCGGAATCAGGAGACCTTCCTTTTCAAAGGCTTCCAGCTCCTTCTTGGTCGCGCCGATTGCCTCGCGCATGGCGATCGGCCCGACGAGAGTCGGAATTTCGCTAAGGAGACCGGCGTATTTTCTGGCGTCAAACAGGCGGCGACGAGGGGGTCTGTCATCATCGAGGGGAATCGCCCCCGCCTCGACCAAGAAGTGCGCGATGGCCCCGTGCCCAATGCCCGTTTCTTGTGATGCTGTGGTTAGTGAGTGAAGGCGCCGCTCTTCAACGACCTCCCCCAAAAGTTTCTTTCCGGCGGCAAAAGGCCAGTGATCAAGGACTATATCTCGCAGCAATTTTCTGTATGGGGCGAACCCTTCATCTTCAACGTACTCATCATTGAGGCGCAAGAACAACAATCCGTAAGCTTTGTAAGGTTCGCCATCGCAGTTGCCTCCAATCTTTGCCAAGGTCTCGCGCACGGCATGCTCGCCCAGTTTTGCGATCTCGAAGCCCGTTGCGTTATGTGCGCCGGGAGGTAGGCCTGCCTCGTCGTCCTCATCCTGAAGAATGGCCTGACCCAAGAGGCGGCAGAAGGTCGTCGCGGCGAACAGAGGGTGGCCCGAGAACCACGTTTCGTCCCGGCCATCCTGAAGACGACCATCAAGCCAGATATCATACGGCGTGGGTTCCACTACTGTCAGGTCATACTTTCCCGCGAGGATGCTGTCTTTAATCTCGAAGAGGCGCGCTGCGATGTCGTAGCGTTCCCTCGGGCGATCGGATGACCAGAGCTTTACCAGCGGGTGGTTGTGCTGAAGGCAGATGTTGGCTTCGCGCATCTGCCAGTCACCACGCATTACCATGGTGGCGGACGACGAACCGTCCTTTTGCATGGTGTCTTCTCGCAGGCAGACTGGGCACCCTCTCATGACTGGATTGCGAAGCGCACGCGATACGAAGACCTCGCTACGGAACGTCATGCGTACGTTACCCGTCCGAACACCGGTCCAAGAGAGCATTTCCTCCAATTGCCCCGACTCAAGGTCAGCCCATGTCGCAAGGGCTTCGAACGCTTCGGGCCCTTGCTCAAGAAACCGTTTGAAGGAGGTGCCCATATCGTTGGCAACCTCGGAGACATCTGTGTCCCACGTGGCAGCGAGGCGAGAAAGATAAGAGAATACAGTCTCGCGCGGCGCCGGCGGAGGGTTGGATACTGGTAGGTGTGTCAGATTTCGAGTGGTATGTTCGGTCACATCTGGACTGGCCTGCCTTGCTGCGTTCTGAATTTTTCTGTTTGAAGTTGATACCAGCCGCAGGCCCCACCGCATAGGCTTTCAGATGCGCGAAAATGGCGATGAACTGTACAATGAGCTCGAAAGCATTCTGTCTTGACCTCATCGGAACCTATGGAACGCAAAACAGCCAACTTCCCATGCAGGAATGAGGGGGGGTGTCCGTCGACCACCGACTTGAGGCGGTCAACGGCTCTTTGTCAGTTGGTCGCCCGCGACGCCCTGACGGCCGCTTCGATCCGTCCATAGGCGCGCAGGACATCGTGTTTAGAATGATGACCAAAGCAGGACGGGTGGGCATACGTATCGGCGCCGGTATCTGCGATCGTGTAACCGAGAGCGAGGAAAGCTTCGTGTGCCGCATCGGTCAACCGCGCGGGATGGCTTGGAGAGGCCACAACGGTCAAGTCAGCAAGCTTCCGACCGAATTGCGTGTAATGCCGGTCGATCCATATGCGAACACGAGACAGGCTGTGCTTCTCAATGAGCCATAGCGTCACGTCGCAGATATCCTGCTCCATCCCGAATTCATCGGGGTAGGCGCTCAGGCGGCGTCCTCGTGCCACCTGAAGGCCACAGCGTAACCTGGTTTCAGGCGACATCGCGGCACCGTGCGAGAAGCTCGCTGACGCGCGCGCCATGCCACCGCGTCATGTCGGCGGCCGACAGGCGCCGCTCATGACCAATCCGATCGAGCGATGACGGTAGCTGTTCGGCCAGGACGCGGTGGATGTTCCGCAATGCGGACTCGACGACTTCGACATCCGGGATCGGCTGCCCGTAAGCAGTATGCAGATCGCAGAGCGCCGCGAAGCCGCTCGGGTCTTCGAGAGCATCGAGCAGGTCGCAGAGACTTGCGCCGTGGCGGCGCAAGTATTGCTCCACCAAATAGGTAGTGTTGAAACGCGCCTCGTCTGTCTCGAGGGTGCTGGAGTTGAGCATGATGATCTCCCTTTTCATGCGGCGTTGGTTTGCCTGATTCATCGGCGTCATTTTCCGCGCATCGTGATAGACGCGTTTCGCCTCGCATCGCCGAAGATGTCCTACGGCGATGCGGGACTGGGCGCTGGGCTTTAGATTGTATGCTCGTCCGCCACGACGGCGAGTCCGGCTGAAAGCAGAGCCTGGTGGAGACCGTCCGCGAGCAGGCAGATCTCCGGCACGATGGGATCGTCGGGCGCGATAGTCGCAAGCCGATCTTCAGCGTCCCAGTCATCGCCCGGCGCATGATCGAGGAACAAGATTCCGCGCAGCTCAAGCAGCAGGCGTTGCATGCGCCGCGTCATCCGTCCGGGCTGGACGACGCCGTCGCGTATGGCATTGACCAGACGTGCGCCTCGCCGCCCCGCCAGTAGAACCGCTGCATGGCCGAGGGCTTCGTCGTGTCCAGCGAGAAACGCTCGCAGCGCCAATTCGCCGAGCGACATCACACGGCTTTCTGCGCCGTGACTGAATTTTGTGTGAAACATGAGGGATCCTTTGGCTATTTGGTCCCGGGATTCGTCCCAGGGGTCAGGTCGGATTGGATGTCCATGTTCATTTTCGGCGCACCGTCATGGCGCCTTCTAAGTAGGCGAGAAATTGGTGCGGGTAGTCTGGCGTAATTCCTTTCGTCGAGCTTGGGGGCTGTTTGTGCCGTCAGATGCAAGTGACATTGGCCGAAGTCCTTGGAGGCGAAATCATTTCTATGAAATTTCCTGAGAAAGATATCCTCGCAGAAGAGCGGGACCGCTGACTGTCACTGAGAACTCGCCCGGCCCCCGCAAAAATGGGGGGTACCGAACCTTCTGGGCCGCGGTTACAGCAGTGGTTGACTATTGGATTTCGTTACAATATAGAATATCGTGTCGAAATTAAATATAGTAGAGAAGTAGTATGATTTCGGGTATCAACGGTACCAACCTCGTACTGGAAGCCATGGTTAAGGTCCGGATCGAGAAAGGGATGATCAATCGAGCAAGCATAGTAAAAGGTGAACACGGCTACACCGTTCAGTTCTATGGGCCTGCTGCTGAATGGAATGGAGAACCTATTGTCCTTTGTAGCGCGAGGAATCCCTACGAGCCTCGACAATTCAAAAGCTTAGATGGGGCGGCCTCCCAAGTTTCAAAAATCGGTTTTGATGATATTTCTATAACCGCAGTTTCATCGAAAACCTAAAAGGTATTCTGGAGAATTCGATGCCTCCTCATCCCGGCCGTATGATCAAAAACCTTGGGATGAAATTCCGCTTCCCAGGGTTGGGCGGCTCAAGATGAAGGTCGCCACCGGTCTGAGAGCAGATGAACAGAGTCGCAGCGTCGCTTTTTGGAATTCAAATGCAGCAGGGGGGCTGGTTAGCTCTTCAGGCCTCGATGGCGAATTTATCATACCAGATATGGAAGGTCAGATATCTGAATAGATGCACCTAAGCAGCAGTCGGGAATTCATCCCATGTGCGGCCATCGAGAGTTCGACCAGTACGCTTCTTGTTAACTCCGCCCCATTGTTTGAAATGAAATGCTACTTCGCTTCGATACATTGATCACGAATTGACCTTACCCATCCCGGGTCCATCTGACGAGAGCCAGGTCCGCTCTCTCCTCCTGCAATTGCCCAGTCGATGCGATCCAGGTTTAATACCCCAAGATCGCCAATGAGCGGCTCCAAACTCAAAAATTTCACCGCAGCGTTCGAGTGGCGTAGATTGTCTATTCTGTACGTATAGTCGGCGTTCTCGACACTTACCCCCATCCATACATTGGAAGGCCAGTCAAGTTCGCTGGACAATTCGAGCAAGCGAGAAGACCTCTTTGTCAGAACTTGAAAAGTGTGCTGACTGCAATCTCGCATCACATTAAAAACACGTTGAATAAACTCAAGCGGCACCGCATCTTGAAACAGATCAGACATCGAGTTGACGAAGATCATACGCCCAGACTTCCATTTATAGGGCACACTGAGAGCCTTGTCGTCCAAGTTAACTCTTCCATTCCACTTAGAACGTCCCCCGCTCGGTCGGGTAAGACCAAAATACTTAGGTTGCCCCATTGCTTCCAGGCGCGCCGCCATCCTCATAGCATAGCAATTCGTGCACCCGGGAGAAACGATGGTACAACCAGCCACTGGGTTCCAAGTCGCCTCGGTCCACTCGATCCGTGATCCACTTGCCATCAGCTTACCTCCTTAGGGAAAATGGCGACGATATGGTCTGCAAAGGTGCCAGTGCGTCGAGCTTTGCCCTTTGGATTGTGCGTCCCAATTTTCCCTGCGTTAGCCAGTCCGTCGAGAACGTCTTTGTAGTTCTTGGACAAAAATGGGCGGTTAACACTGTGCAAGCGGTAGATATCTTCCATCGAAATCTGACACCCAGCATATTCGTGCAGAAGCATTTGTCCCAGGTCGTCAAGTGGCCTCGTCAGCTCAAACAATAGGGGCATGGTCTCGTCAGCGGGTGTATACGCAAACGAGGGCACTCCCTGATCTGACGTAGTACTGGCTTTGGCCATGATGCTCTTCATCACATCGTAGCCTTTGAAGTTTTTTGTCACGAAAACCAGATGGTGTGTAAGTCGACCGGCATCGTTCCTGAACCTAAACGGTAGGACAAATTCGCCACCCATTTCTCGAAGTGCTGTGGACATTCCCTCAAGAACCATTCCTTCACGCAAATGAGGTTTGGCCCCAGCAACTTTGGCCCTCAAACGATCTGCACTTTCTTCGCCAAACAACGCATCCATGTGCGTTTTTACAGCAGGATTGGTTAGCCCTGCATTTATTCGATTGTAGTTGAAAAAGAAGACACAGTCGCAGCCCCAATCCTTGATGACCCCATTTACAAGCTTCAGAGACAGGCCTTTATACCCAAAAGGGTCGAGAAAGGTAAAAGTTGGAAATCTTCGTGTTTTACTGAAGTAATCTGCAGCGTCTTCACCAACTGTGTTCTGATTCACGGTTGGTTTGTGGGAGAGCCCCTCGATGCCAGGCAAATTGGCAATCTCTTCTGCCAAAGTCTGCGTGTTGTTCTCGTCTTGGTCATTGAAAAAAGTCACTAAGGCATTCGCAACGCTTGGCGTCTCAAGGGCTTTTTCGATCACCAGTATTGGTGTTGAAGCAGCGCCATCACGATAACGGCCAGGGCCTGCATACAAATCAACGTAAGCGATTTTTCCACCATGAAACCGCTGTGCCGTCGGAAGAATAATCTTCGACCATGCATCAAAGTACTTTTGGACTATAGTCGCCTTCACCGTTGAAGGCTCAGTCCTTTCCTCAAAGAATACTTGGCTCATATAATCTCAACCCTAAATATTAATCCGACCGAGGTCATTTGAAACCAGAACATAATGCGAACAAAATCCACGAATGTCCAGCATAGCATCCGGTTGGCGATGTCAGCATAGCGTGCTGGCCGGCCGCGGTGTATCGAGGAATGCCTTAAAGATGGAAAGGTAATCGCGGTCGCCGTTCTCACGGGTGGCGTGCCACCGACCATAAGCCTTGAGGTTTTGCGACGCTGGACCGCAGAATGCGGCGGATATAGTCGCGGTAGCGTTTGATCGTAANCCTCCGCCGAGGGCCGTCTGGCTGCTGAGCTGTGAGATCGTTTATCGAGTGTCCTTATGGACGCACACGAAGACACCCCCCGCATTCAAGTTTTGTCAGTCTCTGATACCGGCCGCCGCCGGCGTTGGTCTGATGACGAAAAAATCCGTATCGTTGAGGAAAGCTTTGGCGACGGCGTGACAGTGGCGGAGGTAGCACGACGCCATGAGGTATCGCGGTCTCAGCTTTATGATTGGCGTTATCGCCATAAGAATGGATTGCTTGGTTCTGGCCCGCAATTTTTGCGCGTTATGAAGATCGAAGATGCTTCTGATGGCACTGACACTGCGCCAGCGCCGCAAGCTCCTGTCATGACTATTGATCTCGGAAAGCGGTGTCGTGTGGCGATCCCGTCAGGTTTTGACATGGAAGCTGCTGCGCAGCTGCTTAACGGCTTGATGGTGCGGTCATGATCGCGTTTCCGGCTGGAACGAAGGTGTGGATTGCAGGTGGTGTGACGGATATGCGCCGAGGCATGAATACTTTGGCGCTGACAGTGCAACAGGGGCTTGGGCGTGATCCGCATGCGGGCGAGATCTTTTGCTTCAGAGGTCGAAAGGGTGACCTGGTGAAGCTGCTCTGGCATGACGGGGTGGGCATGTCGTTATATTTGAAGCGTCTTGAGGCGGGGAAGTTCATCTGGCCGGTGAGCCAAGACGGGACGGCTGTTGCGATATCTGCGGCGCAGTTGGGCTATCTTCTTGAGGGGATAGATTGGCGCAATCCACGCTGGACGCAAAGGCCCAACGCGGCTGGATAATTTATGCTGAAGCGCCTGTTTTTATTGGTATTTAGCGGCTTCTGTGGTAAATATTTGCCATGTCCGACGCCGCTTCCGAAATTGCCAGATTAAGCGCTGCACTTGCCGCGCAGACCGCCCGTGCGCAGGCTGCGGAAACCGAATTGGCGCAGGCTCGCGCTCTGGCCTCCTGCACAGACGCAATGATCCAAGAATTGAAGCTGGAGATCGCCAAGCTTCGGCGTGACAAATATGGCATCACCTCCGAGCGTCGCACGCGGCTGATTGATCAGCTGGAATTGCAGCTTGAGGAATTGGAAGCGGCCGCAACCGAGGATGCGCTGGCAGCTGAGCATGCTGCGGACAAGGCGAACGCCGTGCGTGTCTTCACGCGACGCAAGCCCGTGCGCAAACCGTTCCCCGATCATTTGCCTCGCGAGCGGGTCGTCGTCGAAGCACCTGCCGCCTGCACCTGCTGTGGCTCGGACCGGATCGTAAAGATGGGTGAAGATGTCACCGAGACGCTGGAGGTGATCCCCCGCCAGTGGAAGGTGATCCAAACGGTCCGCGAGAAGTTCACTTGCCGAGCTTGCGAGAAGATCAGCCAACCGCCGGCCCCGTTCCACGCCATTCCGCGCGGTTGGGCAGGGCCGCAACTGATCGCGATGATCGCCTTCGACAAGTATGGACAACATCAACCTTTGAACCGGCAATCCGAGCGCATTGCACGGGAGGGGATTGATCTGAGCCTGTCCACCTTGGCTGATCTGATCGGCCATACCTGTGTGGCGCTGGCCCCCATTCATGCGTTAATCGCGCGCCACGTGCTGGATGCTGGCCGTTTGCATGGTGACGATACCACCGTGCCGCTACTGGCGCGTGGTGGCGCAAAAACGGCGCGACTGTGGACCTATGTGCGCGACGATCGACCGTGGGGTGGGGGTGCGCCACCTGCCGCACTCTTCCACTTCTCAACAGATCGCCGGAAAGAACACCCGACACGGCATCTGGCCGAATGGCACGGTGTTCTTCAGTCGGACGTCTATGGCGGCTACAATGATTTGTATCTCGCAGATCGTAGCCCGGGCCCGGTCCGTAGTGCGCTGTGTTGGAGCCACGCAAGACGCAAGTTCTTTGAACTGGCCGACATCAAGGCCATAGCCCGCAAAGGTAAAAAGGTAGCAAAAGAAATCTCGCCCATCGCGCTGGACGCTGTGACGCGGATCGATGCGATCTTTGCGGCCGAGCGTAACATCACCGGCCTGTCAGATGCAGCGCGTCGTGAAGCTCGCCAGCAGTGGGTAGCGCCGATGGTCAATGATCTGCATGATTGGATGCAGGCCGAGCGGGCTCGGATGTCAAAGCACAACCCAGTTGCCAAGGCGATCAACTACATGCTCGAGGGCACAGGTCGCTGGGAGGCCTTCACCGCATTCCTTGATGACGGGCGTCTCTGCCTCACGAACAATGCCGCCGAACGGGCGCTCAGAGGGATCGCATTGGGCAGAAAGTCATGGCTTTTTGCAGGGTCTGAACGCGGTGGCGACAGGGCAGCCTTCATGTATACCCTCATTGTCACAGCAAAGATGAACGACATCGACCCGCAGGCATGGATGGCAGACGTCTTGGCGCGACTGCCCGAGATGCCTGTGTCACGCTTGCCAGAGCTGTTACCCTGGAATTGGAAGGCCGCCATGGGATTGAAGAGGATTGCTGCATGACGCTGGTCGCGCGCATCAAGGTCACATTGTCCGATGTCGAGCCTCAGGTGCTTCGACGCTTTGATGTGCCCCTCAAGATCAAGCTGAACCGCCTGCATGATGTGATCCAGGCTGCCATGGGATGGACTGACAGTCACTTGTATGAGTTCAGAGCCGGTGGCAGCGGCTGGGGCGTGCCAGACCCAGATGGTTTTTACGATGGCCCGATGCCCGCCAGCAAAACCAGCCTGCTTGACGTGATCGAAGATGTGGGAACCAAGACCATCCATTACATCTATGACTTTGGCGACAACTGGCACCACGTGATCAAGATCGAGAAAATCGATGGCTCTATCGCGGGCGCCGCATATCCACGCCTTGTCAGGGCTATCGGTGCTTGCCCTCCGGAGGATGTGGGTGGCTTCTCCGGCTACGCTGACTTCCTCGATGCCATAGCCGACCCCAAGCACGAAGAACACAGCCAGATGCTGGAATGGTATGGGGGGCAGTTCGACCCGGATGAGGCAGAGATCGGCCGCATCCTCGATAACTTCGAGCGTCTTGCAAAGAAATGGGCCCCGAAACCGCGCAAACCAAAAGCCGCACCCAAACGCCTCTGATCAATACGGCGCGCCCACGGCCTTCGCCGAATGCCTACACCCAACCGTGCCGGCAACGCCGACGGAGTTCGACAGTAGCGCGACCGGGTCTTCGGTAAACCTGTCCTGGATCAATGCGCCTACGAATTACAGCGCTACCCGGATATTCCGGAACACGGTCGACAGCTATGCCGGGGCCAGCTTTGTCGATGATGTCGCGGGCCTTGCTGGTCAGCCATCCAACTTCATCGAAAGTCCCGCTGCTGGCACATATTTCTATTGGGCTGTGACGCTAAACCCATCCTTTGTGCCATCGCCGGAAACGGCATCGGTCGAGATCACAATCGCCTAAACCTTCAGATTTTTGCAAAACAGGAGA